>CAYYFT010000023.1:3339-14241 GCA_964471015.1 uncultured Pirellulales bacterium
GCCATTGAAACTTTTTCTTTGACCAAAATTTTCTCCGACTGGTGGGGCAGGGACAAGGTTTATGCCGTTGATGACCTGAGTTTACAGATTCGGTACAATGAAGTGTTTGGCCTTTTGGGTCCCAATGGGTCAGGCAAAACGACAACACTGAAAATGCTGCTCGGCTTGCTTTATCCCACAAAGGGAAGAGCTTTATGTCTCGGCGGGGATGCCACCGACCCTAAAATTAACGCTCGCATAGGCTTTATGCCCGAAGAGTCCTATCTTTACAGGTATTTGAATGCTCGTGAAACATTAGACTTTTACGGCAGATTATTCGGCCTGCCCGCCAAAGTGCGGAAAATGCGAATCGAAGCACTGCTTGATACGGTCGGCCTAAAGGCCGTCGCAAACAGACCTGTTGGAACCTTTTCAAAAGGTATGGCACGAAGAATCGCCTTGGCACAGGCCCTGATAAACGACCCGGACCTGTTAATGATGGATGAGCCGACAACAGGGCTTGACCCTATCGGAACAAGACAGATAAAGGATTTAATCTTGCAGCTTGCAAAACGCGGTAAAACAGTCTTGCTTTGCAGTCATTTGCTTGCTGATGTCGAGGATGTGTGCGATAGAATTGCGATTCTTTACGGCGGCAAAATCCAGTCTGAAGGTAAAGTCAAAGAGCTTTTGCAGCAGACAGACAAGAAGCAAATTACCACCGGCTCCATCAGCGATACCGCTGTCGAGAGAATAAAGCGGATAGTCCGGGACGAACAGGCTGACTGTGTTGTCTCCTCGCCAATGGATAAGCTCGAAACATTTTTCATCAGAACCGTTGCCGAAGCCCAGCAGCTTTCCTCACCCACAAGTGGTGCAGTTAGTACTACCCAAATCGGCCATTTTCTCGCCCCTGAAGCTCGTCCTGAAAACATACTCGATAAACTTGTCTCCACGCCGGTATCGAGGGAAGTCCCCACGGAACCTGCAACAACAAAGCAGGTTGCCCCCGTTGAAACTTCCCAAGCTAAGCCCGACGAGAAGTTGCTTGGCAAGCTGACCGAGCAGCCCGAACCAGCCGAATCCAAACCCGTCGTCAAAACAAAACCGGTTGAACCCAAAGCTCCTCAGAAGGAGCAAATCAAAAAGAGCATTTTAGACCGTCTTGCAGAGTGCTCATCGAACCAGAATGCCGACAGAGAACAAACTGACAGACCGCAGGCAGGAGACTCAGGCAATGCGTAGTATCTGGGCTGTCGCCGTAAATACTCTAAAACAGGCCCTGAGGATGAAAGTTGCCGCTGTCTTTATCATCCTGCTGATTGTCCTGCTCCCTGCTATGGGTGTTTCGATGACAGGCGATGGCACCCTGAAAGGCAGACTCCAGACCTTTGTCAGCTATGGCTTTTCGCTCACCAGTTTTTTACTCTGTTTGCTCACTATAGTGGTCTCAATTTATTCACTGACCAGCGAAATCCAGCAAAAACAAATATACACCGTTGTCACCAAGCCCATTCGTCGTTTTCAGTTTCTTTTTGGCAAACTGCTCGGTGTAGTATTATTGGATGTGGTTTTGCTAGCACTCTTTTCTGCTGTAATATACGCTATTATTATTTACACACCGAAATTTTACAGAGCGAGCCGGCTCGAACGTGCACGCGCCGATAACGAATTTTTCACTGCCCGGGCGGGCTTAACTCCTGCCGAAGTCGATGTCGCACAGGAGGTCATTGATACCTATAACAGACTCGAAAAAGCCGGACAGTTGCCCCCCGGTGTTTCTGACAATAAAGTCTCACGTGAAAGTTACATTAAAGCTCTTACCCAGAGGATAAAACTTGGCAAGAGGGCTGCTGCGGTTGGTCACGAGTTGGTTTGGGAATTTAATAACGTTAAACCTCTCGACCCTAATCAGAGTTTATTTATAAGATTCAAATATGATGTTTCGGTAAATCCCCCTGACCTGCAGGTATTTGGCAGATGGTTCGCAGGTGATGACCGACAGGTCAAATATGGTGCGAACGTTCAAACGCCGATTTATACTTTTGATCGCAAGGACCTTATTCGCACTTTTTATGAGATGGAGGTCCCTGCCGACTCCGTGGCGGAAGATGGTTATCTGGCTGTTGGGTTCTTCAATGTCCCACTAAACAATACTGTCGTAATCTTTCCGCCTCAAGAGGGCCTGGAGGTGCTGTATAAAGCCGATACCTTCACCGCCAATTTTCTAAGAGCTGTTTTTCTAATCTTGTTTCGTTTGATTTTCCTTGCTTGTTTGGGAATATTAGCCTCGACTTTCCTCTCGTTCCCCGTGGCCGTATTGCTGTCTCTTGCTGTCTTTTTCACCGGAACTATCAGCGGTTTCTGTTTGGAATCCTTTGATTTTCTAAGCGAAAACTTAAGCAGCGTGTATTCCTATACTGTCAGGCCGATTGTTCAGCTCTTGCCGCAGTTTGATAAATTCAACCCCACAAAATTCCTGGTACCTGCGCGATTATTGAGCTGGTCTTTATTGGCCAAGGCCGCTTTGTATATGATTTGTATTAAGGCGGTTTTATTATGGCTTGCGGCCTTACTTATTTTCAATTGTAAAGAAATTGCGAAAGTTATAGTTTAAAAAAACTAAATAAAGTATCACTAAAGCTCTTTAGTCTCTAAATCTTTACTTTTCTTATGCATTTGCGTGACACAATAATTTGGTCTGTTTGCATTGTACTTGCGGCCTCTTTACTTATTACCGCAGGTATGCAGCTTGATTTCATAAATTCCCAGCGACAGGAAATGAAGTTGATAATCAACGAGCCGCTTGAAAATGCTCCGCCTTCGCTTGTCTTTGCAACTGTCGCAATGGGGGCTTTTCGAGGTCTGCTCGTGGATATCTTATGGCTGCGGGCGGACAGACTGAAAGACCAGGGCGAATTCTTCGATGCGAGACAGGTTGCAGAGTGGATAACCATTTTACAGCCTCGTTTCGCATCTGTCTGGGAGTTTCAGGCCTGGAATATGGCCTATAACATCTCTGTTGCTATCCCTGCAACCCAGCCGGAAGAACGATGGCGATGGGTCAAGAACGGCTACGAACTGCTTCGCGACCAGGGCATTCCGCTAAACCCCAAAAGCATTTTGCTCTACCGCGAGCTTGCCAGAATATTCCAGCACAAAATTGGCTTCGTATCGGATGAGGCACACAAATATTACAAGCTGCAGCTGGCAATGGCGATGGAGCCGCTGCTCGCCCCGGCGGACAACCAGTATTTCAAGGCGCTCGCCGAGGCCCCGGCCGACTGGAAGCAAATTATAAAAGACCCTGATGTCGCCTCGCTGATTACAGCCTTGAAATCCGCCGACAAAGCATTCGACGATGATGACTTCGTGAGCAGCTATTTATCCTTAAGACAAAACCCCGGCAGATTCAATCCTGATGCCCTTAAGGTAATAGATAATTTCAGAGGTACGGAAGCCCTTCGCAAATTCGATATTTTCGCCAAAGCTTACCACTTACGAAACGTCTGGAAACTTGACCCCGTCTTAATGCAGCAGTTGAATAAAATTTATGGTCCTGTTGACTGGAACGACCCCAACACACATTTGCCTTTGGATTGGAGGCACCCCGACACGCACGCAATCTATTGGGCGACCAAAGGCTTACAGGTAGGCGCAAAAGAGGAATTTTCCATAGATGAAATTAACACCGACCGTATCGTAAACCATAGTTTGCAAAACCTCTTTCGTAACGGAAAGATATTTATCTATGATGTGCCGGTCCAGATACCTTCGGACTCTTATTCGCAAACACCACAGACAAAAGTGGAAAAAGAGGTGTTCTTGCGACCGGATTTGAGAATGTTTGAGTCATACAGCGAGGCTGCGCTGGCGGTAATCGAAAAATACGGATATCTCAAGGATGTGAAAAAGGGTAGCCTGGAGTCCCTCAAAGAGGGCCACCGAAATATGTTTAGAAACGCTATCTTTTCCTTCTATCAGGCAGGTCACATGCAACAGGCGGAAAAAATCTATAAACAATTGCAGCAATTGTACCCCGCCGATGAGTTTAAAGTCCCTCTCGTTAAATTTGTTCATAACCGGCTTCGTGAAGAGCTTCGCAACATCAGCCTCGATAACGCAAGCGAAATTGTGCAGATGATGTTGCAGGAAAGCTACTTCAGATACGCAATGCGCGACGATGATGAGGCATTCGGCAGGGAAAAAATGGCAAAAGAAGTTCACGACCATTACCAGTCGGCATATTTAGATGAAAACAGGATTGACCTGCCCGAGTTTAAGTTGTTAAGATACTTTGCACTTCTCGATTTCCTTAATGACCAGCAGTATCCGGTTAATCTGAGACGCAATTTGCTTGGACGAATAAAGATTGAAAGACCTGAGCTTGCCGAGCAATTAAAGCAGGAGGAAGAAAGGCTGCTCAAAGAGTTGGAACAATTGAAATAATATATGGTTCTCATTTTGCGGTACGCCGAAAATGGGAACCTGCACAAACCAGCTTCAGCTATGCACAATACCCCATACGACCAACTGACCCCTTCACAAAGAAAAGCTGTCTTTCACGTTGAAGGGCCGTTGCTCGTCATTGCCGGCCCGGGCAGTGGTAAAACCCGTGTTATCACTTATCGAATCGCCGCACTTATCGACTCAGGCGTTCGCCCATACAATATTTGTGCGATAACTTTTACCAACAAAGCTGCCGAGCAAATGCGCCAAAGGGCGGTTACCCTCGGTGCTTCTGCCGGGGCTCATATCAGCACCTTCCATTCTCTATGCGTAAGAATCCTTCGAGAATATGCCGATAAGGCACATATAAAACCCAACTTTAGCATCTACGATGATTCCGACCAGACCAGGTGCATTAAACAGGCTGTCAAAGATTGCGAGCTTGACGCCGCCAACTTTCCACCTGCTCGAATGCTTGATGCCATCTCTACGCGACTGAAAAATAACCTCATAGACGTCGACACTTTCAAGGCGGATGCTGATGATTTTTTTAGCGAAATGTTAGCTAAAATATATGCCCGCTATCAGGACATCTTGAGCGAAAATAATGCTCTGGACTTTGACGACTTGCTGATGAAAACCGCTTTTTTGCTCAGCGATTGTCCCGATGTTTGTTCCAAGCTTTCAAACCGCTTCAAATTCCTGCTCATCGACGAATACCAGGATACCAATCGCGCGCAGTATAGTATTGCCAGGGCTCTTGCTTCGGCTCACAATAATATCTGTGTAACCGGCGACCCCGACCAGTCCATCTACCGCTGGCGCGGCGCCGACATCCGCAACATATTGGCCTTTGAGAACGATTGGCCCGATGCCGCTGTCGTCAGGCTCGAGGAAAACTTTCGCAGCAAACCTGAGATACTTGAAATAGCCGACAAGTTGATTGCAGAAAATCGAAACCGAAAACAAAAGACGCTCATCCCCACAAAACCACCACCTGCGAATGTTACCATAAGCACCTTTGAGGACGAGCTTGAAGAAGCCTGTGGTATTGCCCGGCAGGTCAAAGAGCTGGCCGAAGGTGGTGCCTCTCTAAAAGATATAGCCGTATTCTATCGTGTTAATGCCGCCAGCCGTGTGCTTGAGGAAGCATTTATCCGCAATAAGATACCATACCAGATTGTTCGTGGCGTCGAATTCTACGGCAGAAAGGAAATCCGGGACCTGCTCGCCTACTTGAAAATCCTTGTCAATCCTGACGATGAAATTGCTTTGTTGCGCATCATTAACACTCCTGCCCGCGGCATAGGAAAAACCACAATTGACAAAATCCGCTTCTTTGCCGACCGTAATAATATCACATTTTTCGATGCCCTCAAAAAAACAGAGCATCTCGATTCTCTCTCCGAATCTGCAAAGGCCAAAATCGCCGCCTTTGTCAATATGTTCGAGGGATTCAAAAAAGATATTACAGGTGAGGTTGCGTCGCTCACCGAGCGTGTCTTTATCGAGTCCGGCCTGGAAAAGTCGCTTCGAGAAACCGGCCCTGACAGGCAAAACGCTATCGATAATGTCAACGAATTGATAAACGCCGCCTCCCAGTATGACCAGCAGGCCGAAGACCCATCATTGCTCGATTACCTTCAGCAAATAGCACTTTTTAGCGATGTCGATGCCTATGATACATCCAGCGACCGTGTTGCTTTTATGACTTTGCACTGCGCTAAGGGCCTCGAATTTGAAAATGTCTTCATCATCGGCGTCGAAGAAGGCTTATTGCCTCACGAAAGGAGCAATACCGAAGATGAAGATGAGTTGGAAGAGGAACGCAGACTCTTTTTCGTTGGCATTACCCGTGCCAAATCCGGCCTTCATATTAGTTTCGCTCAATACCGAAAAATACGGGGCCAGCAGCTTCGAACGATACCCTCGCAGTTCCTTTTCGAGCTTGGAACCGGCTTCACCGGATCTGATAATACCGCCCTTACCCATCCTCCTGTCATTCCCGCGCAAGCGGGAATCCATTCTCCTACACCCTCATTTGCCCCAGGTCAGTTAGTCAGGCACAAATTTTTCGGCCTTGGTACCATCGAAGAGTTCATCGATATGGGCGAGGACAGCGTCGTCGTTGTCAGATTTAACACGGGACAAACAAAATCGCTTATGCTAAAATACGCCAATCTTTCAAAAATATAAAAAATGCCGCCTGTAGTTGAACTAAAGGCGAAGTGGAAAGGAAAAAGAAGCCGAATACACTTAATAAAAACAAATCTAAACATAATATGAAGCAAACTTTAATTTTTTGTTATCTTGTGTTCTTTGTTATAGTTTTGGCCCCACTTGCGCCGTCTGGTTATCCGGTACCAGACTCTCCGCTCTGGCTCGTAATTTTCGAAATTTTCTCATTTGGTTTTGTAGCTATTTCTATTTTCCTCTATGGTGCTTCTTACAGGCCTAAACCCTTTGCTTGGTTTTGGAAGGTCGTTCCGTTCACGCTGATAATTTATTTGGCTATTTCTTGGTATTGGGAATTTATACTCTATCACGAACCGGATGATTCAGCATCAAAAACTGCAATGGCAACACTTTTTGGTCTCGCAGTGCTTTTTCCTGCGTTTTATTTAAGTTTTAAGTTAGGCTATTCTACCATTATCTTGCCTGAAAAATTGAGACTCAAATTTAGTTTTAAATCTATTGCCATCATTTCTGCCGTCACAATCTTGTGTGTAGCCACCTATTTTGTTCCGGACACTGAAAACAAAATCAACATAAAAGTTAACTATATGGCTGAATATAACAAGATTACCAAGCCAGCCAATTATGACCCAAATTTAAATGCCGCGCCATATTATGAAAAAGCTTTCGAGCTGATTGTGGATATGCCCAGTGACATAAAAGACCTTGTCGAAAAGTGGCCAGCCGCTATGAATGATACTGAGCTCGAAACAGCCAAAGACTTAGTAGAGTCAAACTCCAGAGCGCTTAATTATCTAAAACAGGCAGCCCAAAAACCGTATTATTGGATTGAACGCCAAGCCAAAGGCAATAATCTATTAGAGATAGAATATTCGGAACTCAAAAAAGTCAGGTATTGTATATATTTGCTTATTTTACAGACAAAATTAGAGGCATCTCAAGACCAAATCGAACTAGCTCTCAAACAGATAGCCGACATCTACAAAATAGGAACACACTTTGGGCCGCCAAAGACCTTGATAGACCAATTAATAGGAATAGCTGTTAGCGCAAATGCGTTGGAGGCCGGTTTTCAGATTTTTGATAGAACAGAACCAAACCCTGATTCATTGAGAAACTTTCAGCAGCAAATCGAAGAACTCTCAGCCAGTAGGGGCCCTATAATCGACTTTACTGCGGAAAGAATGATGTTTTATGACCAGGTACAGAGACTTTTTACTGATGATGGTCAGGGTAATGGGCACGTATATGGTGCAACTTTTCTGGAAAATCCAATCGGTTATTTTTATCGATTGTTGAACCCAGAAAAAGGTCTCTGGACCAAAACAAGCAGAAAGGAAAGTCTTGAGCTTGCTAATAAGATGTACGACTATTTTGACTGGGCAAGAGATAAATTGCCAGCCCAACTGTACAAAGAAGGCAAGGACCCAGATAAAATAGCAGGAGAAATGGTAAAAGACCACTACCTTTTGCACATACTTGTACCAGCGATAGGAAGTGTTCTACAAGTTTCCTACCACCTTCAAGCTCATACCGACGCATTGATAACAACCATTGCTCTTCTGCGATACAAAGCTGAGAGGGACCGGTTCCCTGAAAATCTTGACGAACTCGTCGTGACTGGCTATCTAAGAGAATTACCAATAGACCCTTACAGTGACAGCCCATTGGTTTACAAGCAAATCGGCGATGATTTTGTACTTTATAGTTTTGGAGCAGACTTCGATGATGACGGCGGAACGCCAAGCAAATGGGGCAAAGGTGAACAGGGCGGCGACCAGGTATTCTGGCCGGTAAATAGAAAACAAGAATAAAAACAGTGTTAATCCGTATCTAAACTCAATTAAGGAATACATTAGTGCCGGAATCACAAATTAAACTCTACTATAAAAACGTTACAGCGGAAATCATAGGCGACGAGCACGGCATCACTGACGCTCAGCTTAAAACCCTTGCCGAAAAAACCTCGCCGTTAATTGACCAGCTAAACAAAGAAAGAAAAGCCGGGGAAACTGCCTACAGAGACCTCGCCTTTAATGAGAAAACTGTTCAAAAAGTCAAAGAGTTAACTGCCCAGCTCAAAGATCGGTGTGAAAATCTTGTTGTGCTCGGCATCGGCGGCTCCACCCTTGGCAATATCGCTTTGCAAACCGCACTAAATCCTTATATGCACAATCTTGACGATGCGCAACGGCAGGGGCCTCGCCTTTTCGTCTTCGACAATATCGACCCTGACCAGTTCACTTCATTTCTGGATTGGGTCGGCGATAAGCTCGACAAGACCATCTTTAATGTTATCAGTAAATCCGGCCAAACCGCTGAAACTGCTGCGCAATTCTTAATCGTTCGCAAGATGCTTTCAGACAGGCTCGGCCCTGATGGCTGCAAAAACCAGGTCGTTGCTACCACCGACCTTGAACAGGGGACACTGCGAAAAATCGCCGCAGAAGACAACCTGCGATGCCTTGAAGTGCCGAAGGATGTCAATGGCAGATTCAGCGTCTTAAGTGCGGTGGGCCTCTTTAGCGCCGCTATGTGTGGTATTGACATCGATTCGCTCCTCGAAGGCGCCCGCGATATGGATGAAAGGGTTAGTTGCAAAGATTTCTACAAAAACCCCGCAGCAATCAACGCTGCTATAAATTACCATTTTTATAATCACGGCAAAAAAATCTCGGTAATGTTCCCATACAGCTACGCTCTCAAAGATTTAGCCGATTGGTATCGCCAGCTTTGGGCTGAAAGTCTTGGTAAAGCAGAAGACTTGAAAGGCAACGAAGTCCACATCGGCCCAACGCCCGTAAAAGCACTTGGAACAACCGACCAGCACAGCCAGGTACAGTTGTATCGAGAAGGTCCCAACGATAAACTATTCACCTTTCTGCAGGTCAGTAATTTCCACAATGACCTCAAAATAGCCCCAGCCCCCGATTGTGCTCCGGAGCTTGCCTTTCTTGCCGGCAAAAGTTTGGGAACGTTGTTCAACAACGAAAAGAGGGCCACTGAATTTGCTCTTTTGCAGAGCCAACGACCCTGTCTTACAGTCATCTTTCCTGAGGTGAATGCTTATACCGTTGGCCAGTTCATTTATTTGTATGAGGTAACGACTTCTTTGGCAGGCGCATTATTTGGCATCAATCCTTACGACCAGCCCGCCGTTGAATTAGGCAAGGAAGCCGCCTTTGCACTTATGGGCGAGTCCGGTTTCAAAAAATTGGCACAGCAAATTCAACCTCTAACCGAAGTTGACGGAGACTTCCTGGTCTGATGCACTCATATCTATCCGATTGTTTAGCGTTGTCTGTTTTGCAGCTTGCTCGTCTTCGCCTTGTAAGTATGCTGGTGGTGTTAGTAGTCGGCCTGGTTTCCGGTTTCTTGGCAAGCAGTCGATTCGGACTGCCGGAGCATCTCGCGAAAAAAATAATGACCATAGTTTTGGTTTGTTTCAATTGGCTCATCGCACTGCTCGTAATCTGGCCGATGCACCTGAGCCGCCAGCTCATCTGGCTGCCGGTAGTGGGCGTCGTTTTAATGCTTACAATCACGGCTCTTTCAGCGGGGATTTTTTACCTCCTCGAACCTAATCGAAGAAGCCGATTAACACTCATACTCGCGGGAGGCCTGAGCAATACCGGATATACCGGCGGTGCGTTCGTTTGTTACGCTCTATTTGGTATGACGGGACTTGCTCTGGCGAACATATATCTTCTGCTTTGTCTTCCCATCTTTTATCTTGTTTATTTGCCGCTCCTGAAGGTTCGCGAGCTTCGCAAAGAGGGCCGCAACTCCGGATTAAAGCTCAACTTTCTGTTGGATTTGCGCATGCTCGCCACCCCGGCTATAATAGCTGCTGTAATCTTAAATTTGACTAACGTGAAATCGCCTGCTTTTATAGCGAAGTTCCATATAATTGATATTCTGGTTTACGTCGCCTCCAGCCTGTCTTTTTTTGCAATTGGCCTGCGGATAAAATTATCCCGGCTCAAAAATTATATAAACTTGTATTTTCCCGTTGCCGCGGTAAAATTCATTTTAACGCCGGCTGTAGCTCTTTCGATTATCGTTCTGCTGATGTTGACCGGGCAAAACTTAGATAGTTTGGTTCGTAAGGTTATAATAGTTTTATCGGTTACTCCCAGCGCCGTTCTTATGGTGACGATGAGCAATGTTTTTGATTTGGATGGCCCATTGGCCAGCGCACTTTGGGTGGTTATGATGGCGACTTTTGTTGCAATCGTTGTCCCTGTATTATTTTTTCTCTTTGCTTGAAAGGCCTTT
>CAYYFT010000024.1:0-13992 GCA_964471015.1 uncultured Pirellulales bacterium
AGATGCCACGTAAGATGATAGATCAACTTTATAGTTATTTACGAAATAGTGAATACGAGTTAGGATTCCTTATAAATTTTAGCTCTGACGGAGTTGATATAAAGCGGGTTATTTATACAAACGATAAAAAGAAACACATCCAGCCGAAGACTAGAATACAGCCACATAGTCAGTGACAGTCGGTTTAAAGTCAGTATTGGTCAGTGTTATGGACGAGAAATATATGCAGATGGCCCTGAAACTGGCGCAGCGGGGCATTGGCTCAGTTGAGCCAAACCCTGCGGTGGGGGCTATTTTAGTGAAAGCTAATCAGGTTATCGGCAGGGGCTGGCACAAAAAATTCGGCGGCCCCCATGCAGAGATAAACGCCCTTGCCGATTGCAAAAAGCTCGCTGTTAGCCCCCAGGGGGCGACTATGTATGTTACGCTTGAGCCGTGCCGCCACCAGGGCAAAACCGCACCCTGCACAGATGCAATTATCGCCGCTGGGTTAGCGAAAGTTGTTGTCGCAACGATTGACCCATCAAAGCACGCCAGCGGTGCCGGGTTAGAGCAATTACGCAATGCGGGAATTGAGGTACGCACCGGCGTCTGTGAAGCCGAAAGCAAGCTGCTGAATGCGCCTTTTATCAAATTCGCTACAACCAGCAAATGTTGGGTAATATTGAAATGGGCACAAAGTATCGATGGTAAATTGTCATATCCAGAGGGAAATAAGGAACGGTGGATTTCGAATGAACAAAGTCGCAAAGATGTGCAAAACTTGCGCCGGCGTGTGCAGGGGATATTGGTCGGTATCGATACGGTAATCGCAGATAACCCATTATTGACGGCTCGCCCCGTTAGAAGTGTGCACCGGAGTTTCGCCAGTTTCCCAGAAGGACTTACTTCTAACGGGGCTCGGCCAAGCAGAGATAAAAAAGCCACCAGAATTGTTCTCGACAGCCGCCTGAGGATTCCTTTGGATTGCAAACTGTTGGCTACGGCTAAAAAAACTCCAGTGTTAATTGTAACAAGCGAGGAAGCAATCGAGACAAACCCCAAAAGGCGAGAGAGAATCACTAAAAAAGGAGCTGAGGTGATTGCTTACCCGGATACACAAGGCCGTTCTAATCTTTATTTTTTGATTGATGAATTAAGCAATCGCGGCATCGCTCAATTACTTGTCGAAGGCGGACCGACAGTGGCAGCTTCGTTCTTGAAGGAGCAGCTTGTTGATGAAATCTGTGTTTATATCGCACCGAAGATACTCGGCGGCTCCGGAAGCGTTGACGTATCCGGGCCAATGGCAGAATTGGCCGAGGCTGTCGGCCTGCATTACGTTGATATTAAGCGTTTCGGCGACGATGTTAGAATTACCGGCTTTTCAAAAAAAGCGATTGACGAGATTTCAATTGTCGAAGGCTAAATTATGAAAAAAATAGAGGTTCTAGGTTTGCAGACAGTACCGGAAATCAAGGCAGGAGACAATCTTGCTCAAATCATCTGCGATTGCGCTGAAAATGAAAAGGTCGGTATAAATGAAAAAGACATAATCGTGCTGACAAGCAAAATAGTCTCAAAGGCGCTGGGCCTGATAAGGGAAAAAGCGGATGTCAAGGTAAGTAGAAAGGCAGCTAAAATTTCAAAAAAGACCGGCAAAGACCCAATATGGGTTCAGATGATTCTTGATGCGGGCCATAAGATTATCGCCGTAGTACCACTTGGCGGAGCAATAACCAAATATGTAGTCAACGGCTCAACGGATGCCGAGAGCAGTCAAAGGCTGTGCGATAATGAAAAGTGTCTTTTCATAACCAAAAGCAAAAGCGGCAGTATCCATACCTGCGATGCGGGTATCGACGGCTCAAATCATCCGGATGGTATTGTAAGTTTATTTCCTGAAAATCCTGACGCTGAGGCTGCAAAAATCAGGGCTGAAATCAGGAAATTTACCGGCAAAAATATCGCAGTTATCCTTGCTGATACCGAGTTGATTCCCTACGGAACGATTGATATTGCGGTTGGCTCGTCAGGTGTAAATCCCTGCTCGATAATGTTCGGCAAGAAAGACAAGTTCGGCAGACCAAAATTCGGTGGCATTGATTTGGTCGGGTTGGAGATGACGGCTGCTTCAGCATTGTTGTTTGGCCAGACCGATTCCGGCATCCCTGTGGTGATAATAAGAGGTTATGAATACCAGTTTGACGAAAAGAGGAATGTTTCCAATACTTTACGACTTGCCGGTGATGAAAAGGATGTTTTGCAGGTTGTGCGAGGAACGATGAAGGCAACCTCTTATGTGATTGATGGATTTAGCAAAAAACTCCTGCTGCGTGTAGCCTCGTGGTTTGTATAGAGCGATGATTAGGATTTTTTGTTTAGCATTTTTTTGGTTCTTAGGATGTGGAAATAATGCTGTGCGAAGCGGTGGGCTTCATCCCTGACGTATTGCAGCAGTTTCAAAACCGGTGAATGGCGAGGAAGTTTCAATGGTTTTGTGCTGTCCTGTAGGAAAATTTGCTCTTCGCGTTTGGCGATTGCGGCGATTTTTACAGCCGGTGCGTTCATTTTTCTAAAAACGGCTTCAGCAGCTCTCAAGTGCCCCAGGCTGCCATCAATTAAGACGAGGTCCGGCCAGAGCTCTTCGCCCCGCAGGGCATACTTGTATCTTCGTCTGACCACTTCGGCAATCATTGCGTAGTCGTCGATACCTTTGACGGTTTTTATCTTGAATCGCCGATAACCACTCTTAAACGGCCTGCCGCCGATAAATTTAACCAGCGAGCCAACCGCTTCGGCCCCGGCAATGTTGGCAACGTCGATTCCCTCAATAATCCTGATTGGCTCAGGTGTTTGCAGCAAATTCCGCAGTTTTTCGAGGGCTTCGGTTGGGTCGGCGGCAAAAACTTCCGGCTGGACGTTCTCGTCGGGTGTGCCTCGGCGGTCCAGCCGTTCAATCAGCCGGATACGGTCGCGAAACATCGTAGCTTTCTCGTATTTCGTCGCTGCTGCAGCCTTTGCCATTTGCTCTTTTAGCTGTCTCAGGACCGTTGAACGCTTCGAACGCAGAAATTTTACGAGGTCTGTAATAATTTTTTTATATTCGCTCTTGTCGATTTTGGCTGCACAGGGAGCGGTGCATTGCTTTATGCTGTATAAGAGGCAAGGGCGGAAGAATTTGCGTTTTTGGTCTGATTTGCTGATACTCAGCCTGCAGGTTCGAAACTTGAATATCTTTTGCAGCTCTACTAAAACGGCCCGCAGGTCTTTCGCACCGGCGAAAGGCCCGAACAGCCTGCTGCCGCGTGGCTGGGGCTTTCGGGTGATATAGACGCCTGGAAACTCTTCGCCTGTGGTAAGTTCCAGATACGGAAAGGTTTTGTCATCGACGAGGTCTGTATTGTAGGGTGGGTGGATATCCTTAATCAGACGGGCTTCCTGCAGCATCGCGCTAACTTCCGTCCCGGTTTCGAGAAAGTCAACGGTTTCAACTTTGCTCAGCATTTCGGCGATTTTCGGCCCTCGTGAAACAGTTAGGTCTCCAGCAGGCTGAAAATAGCTGGCCACCCGCGAGCGCAGGTTTTTGGCTTTGCCAATATAAAGAACTTTATCCTTCGGGCCTTTCATAAAATAAAGGCCAGGCCCGGTTGGAAAGCCCCTTATCTTTTCACGGATTGCCTCGAATCTGTCTCGTGTTTGTGCTGACATATCGTTATCTTAACATCATTGTGAAAATATCTGAAAGGATGTTGTTTTCTTTCAAACCTTTTTTGAATAGATTTGGTGGGCTAAAGCCCACCCTACAATAAAAAATTTCTCTTCATAGCTTCAGTAACTACAAGGACTAACAGCAGGGTCAATAAATTTATACAAAAATTTTCGAATTTGGTCTTTACACCTAATCAGATTGCCATTAATTTGCCGATACAGATTTTACGGGTTTTATAACTATATCTGGCTTAATTCCCGTTCATTTTACTATATGTTGTGGTTCCATTTTTCGCACGGAGGCGCGTAAATGTCGTATAAATTCAACCCTGAAAATCCTTTTAGAGATAAGCAAACCCGGTCGGAGACTGCTGCAGGCGCCCCCGAATCAGTTGGCTTGAGAATGGAGCATTTCTTTTCGACCCCCGGTATTCATCCATTTGAACAGCTTGAATGGGAAAGACGTTCGGCTAAAATCACCGGTGATGGCGGACAAGTAGTCTTTGAGCAGGATGATATCGAGGTTCCAACCTCCTGGAGCCAGTTGGCAGCAAAGGTTGTGGCCAGCAAATACTTTTATGGTGATATCGAGTCCGGCCAGCGGGAGCGTTCGGTAAAGCAGCTTATCCATCGTGTTTGTAGAACGATTGCCGACCGCGGCAGAAAAGACGGTTACTTCGCCACTGACGAAGATGCCGAGATTTTCTACAATGAATTAGCCTGGCTGTGCGTGAACCAGTACGGGGCGTTTAATTCGCCTGTATGGTTTAATGTGGGCCTTTTTGACGTCTATGGCGTTGCCGGTGGCAGACATAATTTCCATTGGGACCCGCAGCGCAAAGGAACTGTTGCCTGCGAAAACAGCTACGAATATCCCCAGGCCTCAGCTTGTTTTATCCAGTCGGTTAAGGACTCGATGGAAGATATAATGCGCCTGGCGGCAAGCGAGGCAATGCTGTTCAAGCACGGCTCAGGAACCGGAACCGACCTTTCAACGCTGCGAAGCAGTAAAGAGAAACTTTCCGGCGGAGGCAAACCTTCGGGACCTTTGAGTTTTATGAGGGTTTATGACCAGATAGCGGCGGTAATCAAGTCTGGCGGAAAAACCCGCCGAGCGGCAAAGATGCAGTCGCTAAAGGTCAGCCATCCTGATATCGAAGAATTTATTACCTGCAAAGCCGAGGAGGAAAAAAAGGCCTGGGCCCTTATCGAGGCCGGCTACAACGGGGAGTACAACCAGCAGGCTTACAGCAGCGTGATGTTTCAGAATTCCAACTTTTCCGTGCGAGTAACCGATGAGTTTATGCAGGCGGTGGAAAAGGATGACAAATGGGCTACATACGCCGTAACGACAGGCGAAAAGGTGGGGGAACATTCGGCGCGCAAGCTAATGGAGCTAATTTCCGATGGCACAAGGATTTGTGGCGACCCGGGCCTGCAGTACCATAGCACAATTAACCGTTGGCATACCTGTCCAAATTCCGGGCCGATTAATTCTTCAAACCCCTGCAGCGAATATATGTTCCTTGACGATTCAGCCTGCAATTTGGCTTCGCTAAATCTTATGAAGTTTCGTAAAGAAGACGGGGCCTTCGATGTTGCCAGCTTTAGAAACGCTGTTCGGCTGTTTATCATCGCTCAGGAAATTCTGGTTGATAATGGAAGCTATCCGGACGAATCGATTGCAGTCAACAGCCATCTGTTCCGTCCGCTCGGCCTCGGCTACGCTAATCTTGGCTCTCTTGCTATGAGTCTGGCGTTTCCTTATGATTCCGACCAGGCAAGGGCACTGGCGGCGGCAATCAGCGCCATAATGGCGGGAACGGCTTATACGGCAAGTTCCGAAATTGCCTCAATCAAAGGGCCTTTTGAAGAGTTTCGCAATAATTCCGAGGCGATGCTGAAGGTTATAAATATGCACCGCCAGCACGGCCTTAATATTCCCGAATCGCACTGCCCGGACTACATACGCAACGCCGCCAGGGATGCCTGGGACCATGCCTTTGACGCCGGCTCCAAAGTCGGCTTTCGTAACGCTCAGGTAACCGTCCTTGCGCCGACAGGAACTATCGGCTTTATGATGGATTGTGACACTACCGGAATTGAACCGGATATCGCTCTGGTAAAATATAAGCTGTTGGCCGGCGGTGGAATGCTCAAGCTCGTTAACAAAACCATCTCAATGGCCCTTGACAGGCTCGGTTATAGCACCGAAGATATCAAATCAATCTGTGACTACATAGACGAAAATGAAACCATCGAAGGGGCGGAAAAGCTCAACCCTGACCATCTGTCAATCTTTGACTGCGCTTTTAAGGCGCGTAACGGTAAAAGGCATATCCATTATATTGCACATCTGAAAATGATGGCTGCGGTTCAGCCGTTTATATCCGGTGCTATCAGCAAAACCATCAATATGCCAAAAGAAAGTACAACCGAGGAAATTGCCGCAGCTTATATGGAAGGATGGAAGCTCGGATTAAAGGCGGTGGCAATCTATCGCGATGGTTCCAAAAAGCTCCAGCCGGTCTCTACTAAAAAGCATAAGGGGGCTAAGGCCAAAGTTGCTGCCGAAAGCGCTGCACCATCTCGCCCATTCAGACGCCGCTTGCCGGATACTCGACAGAGCGTAACACATAAATTTTCTGTTACAGGACATGAAGGCTACCTGACGGTGGGGCTATATGAGGATGGCCAGCCTGGTGAGGTCTTTATCACTATGGCCAAGGAGGGCAGCACCGTCGGCGGCCTTATGGATGTTATAGGCACCGTCGTTTCAATGGCTTTGCAGTATGGCGTGCCTTTGATAACATTGGTGGACAAGTTCCGGCACGCTCGGTTTGAGCCGTCAGGGATGACATCAAACCGCGATATTCCCTTTGCAAAGAGTTTAATCGACTATATTTTCTGCTGGTTAGGCTGTCGATTTATACCCGGCTATGCCGAGCAAAATACCCCTAATCGAGCAGAGGTGCCGAGCGCTAAGGAAAGTAAAAATACAACAACGGCCAGGCAGTTAGTTGAAAAGACCAAAGACTTGGCACAAAAAATTGCCGAAGCAAAAACCGCAGGAAAAGCAAAAGAAAAGACGGTTCAGGCAGAAAAAGAGCCTTTAGATTCGAAACAGCCGACCAGGCAGCCCTCTCCAGCGGCGAAAAGCAGATTTGCCGGTCTGGCTAACCGAATCGGGGCTTTGGTAAGCTCGGCTGTTGCTGATGAAGCGGGGCCATCGCAATCTGATGCGGCTGTTATGCAGCAATTTAACGCACAATTTGAGCATTTCCAGGATGATGCCCCTGCCTGTGATATTTGTGGAGCAATTACCGTCCGCAATGGCAACTGCTATAAATGCTTTAACTGCGGCAACTCAATGGGCTGCTCGTAGCGCAACGAAGTGTAGCGGAGATCCTCGATTGTTGCTTACTTGCTTCTCTGTCGGGGATCCAGTGGATTTAAGTCTTTCCATCCTGGATTTGATTGTTCAATCAATCTGATTTTCCACCGCCGATTCCATTTCTTCAGTTGTTTCTCTCTAACTGCTGCTGTTTGTCTGTTCTTAAACTTTTCAAAGTACACAAGTTTATTGATTTCATAATCCTTTGTGAATTTCGCCGCTGTTTTACGCTTATGACGTTTAACGCGTTTCGTCAAGTCTTTCGTTATTCCGATATACAGCGCCCCATTGCGTTTTTTCGCCAGTATGTACACATAGTATTCCCGCATTTTTGTATTATAGCATATCCTCATCGATGGTTGCTCACTTGCTTCTGTAGCCTGCTCTCGATTGTTGCTTACCTGCTACCCTGTCGGGGGTCGAGGACCTTTAATTCCCCCTTATGGACTTTGGGCAAAGGAATGTTATACTGATACTCAGAGAGGTCAGGTGTTTTATACGGAAACCATATGAACATCGTTAGAGATAAAAAAATGGAACCATCAGATATTGCAAAAAAAATGGGTTTGGTATGGAGTCGAAGATTTATATTTTGCGTTTTGTATTGAATACGACCCGCATAAACCATACGCATTATTTGCAGAAATAATGGGCCTTGAAAAAATATTAAAATCATATCTGCTATTCAAAAATGGCAATAAATACTCTTCATTGAGCAAGAATGAAGCATATGAAGTAATCGAATGTTTAGTAAAAAAATGGGGACATTCCATTAAAAGAATGCTCGATGAAACATCTAAACTGCTAAAGAATGATGAAATTAAAAAAGTTAAAGAGAGTAATTATGACGGTTATATAGGCAGCGATCTTGTTAAAGCTATAGAAGCTGGTTACATGGAATCAAGATATCCGGTGTATCGCCCTATTTATGAACAGTTTAAAATAAAAGGCGTTGACTTGTACCAGAACCCATTAGAATCGTCTGGAATTAAGAAGTTTATCTATGAAATATGCAGAACTATTTTAGTTCAGCTAAAAACAGAAATCGATTTAGAGCCTATCGGCAGAGATTTTATTAAAGTCTATGGCTCTAGAGAATCAACACGGAGATTCATAAATTTGATGTTTAATGGTGACATCAAAAATTATTTATAAATCTCTAACAATCGCATCCAGCCGACGCCAAAAAGTAGGTGGGGTGCGATGAATCGCACCAATTATTGACGAGAAAACTAGGGACAGTCACCTATTTTAAAAATGCGGCTTATGAAATAAGAATCGACGGGGATAAAAAATCAATCAAACGCGCAGGTAGTCGAACTCTTAAAATCCGTTTTTTCAAATTTTTTTATCCCTTTAACTGCAACAACTTGGCCAAAACCTCCCCTCTAAACGGGCAAAATTTTCGCATCAATCGTGCATGTTTGCCCTAATTACGAGAGAACGACAGTCTGTTCTCGAAACTGAGGCTCTTTAAGGGAATTACTAATGAGCGGTTTCCAATAACCAATTAATACTGTTTATAATTTATTTCTCTGTGTTCTCTGTGCCCTCTGTGGCTGACACAGAGATTTTCTGCGCAGAAGGGAAAAATCAATCAAAAATGATTAATTATGCAAAACAAACCCAATTTCCAAAATATCCAAATGGCGGTAAACTTGGCAAAGACAATGACTAATAACAACGAACTACGAACAATGAACTATTCAAAACGAACCCAAACGAACCCAATTTTTACCCGCCGTAGCATCAGCGAAGGCGGGCAAACCCAATCGGTGGTGAGCCTGTCAAACCCGCCGCCTTGAGCATGGTCGAAGGGTCCAATTTCTCGAATTTTCGCCTCATAAATGGTTTGACAGCCGGAGCTAATTTGCTAAAATGTTCCTTTTTATGTGGTGCGGCGTAATAGGAATCTTTAATGAAAAGTTTTATGGCAAAGAAGGGGCAAACTGAGCATAAGTGGCTGCTTGTCAATGCCGAGGGGGCGATTTTAGGCCGAATGGCTGCGAAAATCGCACCTATGCTGATGGGAAAAAACAAGCCCACATATACCCCTCATGTCGATACAGGTGATTATGTGATTGTGGTAAACGCCGACAAAATAAAGGTTACCGGCAAAAAGGCACAGGACAAGCAGTATGATTATTACACGCATCATCCCGGCGGCCATAAATTTGTCAGTTTCGCTGATATGATGGCAAAAAAACCGGAGAAGGTGATTGAATTGGCGGTAAGGAGAATGCTGCCGAAGAATAAACTCGGCAGAGCGATGCTGAAGAAACTGAAAGTTTATCGAGGTCAGGAACACGACCACCAGGCCCAAAAACCCGAAAAAATAGAGCTATTCTAAGAGAGAGCAAGAATAATGGCAGAGGCCCAAACGGATAATCCTGTTAATAGCCCGAAGGTCGATGCCCCAACTGGGACACCGAAGCCGGCGCATAAACCCGCAAAGAAGCCCGATAAAGGCAGTTACTGCTGGGGCACCGGCAGAAGGAAAAGTTCTGTCGCCCGTGTGCGAATCAGGCCCGGCGATGGCAAATTGCTCGTTAATAAAAGAGAGCTTAACGATTACTTTACCAGAGAGCAGGATAAAAAAGCGGTCTTGGCGCCTCTGAAGGCAGTTGAGAGCGAAAAAGCGTTCGATGTTTTTGTCAGTGTCCGTGGCGGTGGAAGTACGGGCCAGTCCGGCGCTGCACGTTTGGGAATCGCCCGGGCACTGAAGAGCTATGACGAAAATTATATTCAGCCGCTGCGTGATGGCGGCCATCTTACCCGTGACAGCAGGATGGTCGAGAGAAAGAAACCCGGTCAAAGTGGTGCAAGGAAAAGGTTCCAGTTCTCGAAGCGTTAGTTTGCAAATTCACTTTCAGATTATTACAATAGCCGCCGAGAGACAATCTTAGCGGCTGTTTTTTTAGGAAGGAGAAAGTATGATACGTGTTGCAATCATTGGAGCAAGTGGATATACCGGTGCCGAATCGATACGGATTATCCTGCAGCACAGCGAGGCTGAGCTTGTTTATCTGACTGCGCTGCCGCAGGAGTGTGGGGCGGCGGATGAGGTCTTTCCGCAGTTTAAGGGCAGATGCAGTCTGCAAATAGAGCCCCTGGATTTTGACAAGCTCTCCGGCCTGGCTGACGTGGCCCTTTGCTGTCTGCCGCATAAAGTGTCGATGGGATTTGTGCCCAAACTTTTGAAGGCTGGACTGAAAGTAGTCGATTTCAGTGCGGACTACCGGCTGAAGGACGTGGCTGTTTACGAAGAATTCTACAAGGTAAAACATACCGATACCACCAACCTTGAGCGGGCGGTTTATGGTCTGCCGGAGTTGTTCCGGGAACAGATAAAAGGTGCAGATTTAATTGCTAATCCGGGCTGTTATCCTACAGGGGCATTATTGGCCGTAGCGCCGCTACTTAAAGAGGCCATTGTTGAGACAGACTCGATTATTGTAAATGCAGTAACCGGCGCATCGGGAGCAGGGCGAAATCCATCCAGCAAATTCCATTTCCCCAATATGAATGAGAATTTTTTTGCCTATGGAATCGGCTCACATCGGCATATGCCGGAAATGGAACAAATCGCCAGCCAAATTGCCGGCTCGCCAGTTCAGATATTGTTTCAGCCACACGCAGGGCCTTTTGACAGGGGGATTCTATCGACGGTTTATTGTCAGCCGAAAGGAAAAACCAGAGGCGAACAATTGACAAAGCTTTATAAAGATTTCTATTCTGGTGAGCCTTTTGTGCAGATACTCAATAATGCGCCTGCTGTTAAGGATGTAGCAGAGACGAATTATTGCCATATCTTTGTTAGCTGTGTGAAGGACAAAATCGTAGTTTTTTCGGCAATTGATAATCTCGTAAAAGGCGCATCCGGCCAGGCAATTCAGAACATGAACATCATTTTCGGCTTTGAAGAAACCCTTGGCCTGAAATAGATTAGCCACGAAAAGACACAAAAAATTAACCACGGATTGACGCGGATAAATAAAGCCACAGAGAATGCGGAGAAAAATCAAAATGCAAAAAGCAAAACTACATCCGCCTTCAGTAAACTTACGGCGGACAAGCAGCAAAAATCGAAAATGTAAAGACACTGAAAACGAAAGACAGATACTCGATACTGGATACTTGATACTCGTTACGAATTGAAGGGACAAGGTTGCTGTTGCTTCCGGAAGCCGTGATGAGGAAATTTAAAAGTTAAAGCTGAAAGTTCAAAACCAAAGCTGAAAGGTTAAAACTTGCGGGCGGGATTAGTTAATTAGAGAATTAGAGAATTGGTGAATTAGTGTCTGGGTCTCAGATAAAGACATTCTGGAATCTTCGCTTAGCTACGAAAAGTTGGGGGATTTTGGGGTCTCATTTAGCATGCAGCGTTTAGCGTATAGCGTTCAGGTAAGCGATATCCTTCGCTACGCTCAGGATGACAACGACAACATGGATTCCTGCTCCCTTGGGGATAAACTTCGCGGGAATGACAGGCGAGATTGCCACGCTTCCTCCTTCGCAAATGCTACGGAGGACAGGTCGCTCGCAATGACAGCAAAATGGGCAGATGCCCGAAATGCAAGATGCGTGTGAGAATTCCAAACGAATAATAGGCGTGAACTCGAGTTTCGATAGTCTCTATTAGTTTTGCTTTTTTATGTCGTCAATAGGGTGGATTTTCCCTCGAAAAAATCTTTTGACAAGCCGGCGGGGGCTTGTTAGTTTACAAAAGTTGTGCTGAAAGTATAAATTCAGGGGTCGCTTTGAAATAATGCGGAATCTGGCTCTTCGGAGGAGAAAAGGTAAGGATGTTAAAATGGGGTGGCTGGGGGTAGAGCAGGAAATTATCCCCCGCCCCTGTTGTCAGGCAAAGGATTGTCGGGGCTCTTTACAGCCCAACATTTTGCTCGGTGTTTCCGCAGCATACGGGGAAAACAAAACGATTTTAGAAGCTCACCTTTGCCTGCCGATATAGTTAGCTGGTGGTCTTATGAGATTAAAAAAAAGAGAACCCTCCGGCAGGGAAAAAGACGAAGAATCTATAAAGCTTCTCGAACAGCTAAGAGAAAAATTATACTCGAATGATGTCTCGGCAGCCCGCCGGGCCGCTTTTGTTCTGTCCTGGAAGCAGGAAGATGGATTAGATATTCTAAAAGAGGCTTTGCTTATTAATTCGCCGAGGGCTACAAAAACTGCAGCTGTCTATGGCCTAAGGAATATGCACGGCAGAATGAAGAAAATGGCCTTAAACGTTTTGGAGCAAGGCCTTAAAAATCGTAAAATTGATATTAGAGATGCATGTAGTCATGCTTTATCACTAACAAGACAGAATACGCCCAAAAAATATCCTTCAGAAAGTCTACCAAAATCAAGAAAACTTGAAATCAGAGAGGTTCGAAGGAAAAACATGCCACGGGGTAAAACTCGTACGAAACGGATGCATGAACAAAATCATCGAAAGTAATGTTTCCACTTAGTAATCGATGGCTAAGCCATCAATTAGCACTTCATATTTGACAACCCAGCGACCCCTGCAGCACGGATAAGCGGGAAAAATCAAAAAAAAGGAGACGGCGACCCCCCCATTAATGTTTCGATTTGGCTGGCCAGCTCGTCTCCCAACAGAAAGAGGAGTATTTGCTTGTTTTAAGCCATTCAGAGATATAAATGCCTGTTTATACACACCCCCTTTGTGTAAAGTATACTATATTTGTATGGAGCAGGCAAGAAAGGAAAACAAAATACAGCACAGCCTTCAGAAGTTAGGCATAATCACCGCCCTGTGAGCCTTACTACGGCCAAGACGCCTAAAAGACCGAGCAGGAGCAATGCGGCCCTCAATATTCGCATTAGCTGCGTTTTAGGCTGCACAAATTGCCATACAAAGGCCCAAAGCACCCCGATTAGCAATATGCGTAAAACAAAGGATAAAATGCCATTAAACATAGACATATTATAGCCTATTTTAACAAGGAAGGTCAAGCGGAAATAGCCTATTTTAACAAGAAGGGTCCTCTAAAAATGGGGGAACCACAACGCTGTGGCCAGCTCACCGCCAGCATATATCACCGTGTGCCCGCCTTTACAGGTAAGCCCTCAGATGCGTTTTTATGGCTGTAGCACGGTCGATTAACGGCTATAACAATGCCGAAAAGTGGCTTTTGCGATATTTTCGCCAGAGACTTTAAGTGTATAGATTTTTTGTGTGAACAATATTTCCAGGTATTTTAGGCATAAATACTCAAGTAATCCGAAAACATACGCCGAAAAAGTCAAGGTGTCCAATAATCTCTTTGCTTTTATAATTACTCAATTAGGAGAATCAATGATGCGTTTCCTGGAAGAATTGAAAAGATGGCTTGGTGAGATTACTGAAATTTCATTGCTGCTGATTGCCCTCGGGATAGCAGTTGAAATCCTTTTTGGCACTACAGTTCCCTTTTTCGGAGGTGTTGTTGCCAATCTCACCGCATTACTTCAGACCCTGGGCGAAAATGGGCTTATTGGTTTGATTGCCCTGGGTATTATTCTTTTCCTGTTTTACAGAAAGAAAGCTGTTGCATAAAGTCATACCCGGTTGCCGTCCTCAGAAGCGGCACAGGTTAAGGCTTCCGGGCAGAGAAACCAACAAGCAGTTTTAACCTTCTGAGGACGATGCCGGTCGGCTTCAAAAAGCCAGTAAACGTTAAAGGTGGTTCATTCGTTGTAGGGGTGGGATTTCTCTATACGCCCGTTTCCAAATCCCCCACGCCTTCAGAAGCTACCTCAAAACGCATTCCGAGCACAGAATCCATTGTTTTGGCCAATCAGACCCTTCGCTTCGCTCAGGGAGACGGTTTTGAGATAATTTCTTAGTGTCCGGCAGGGTCGTGATGACGTTAAATTTGCTGCTTTTTTGCTTAACTCGGCTG
>CAYYFT010000025.1:0-13970 GCA_964471015.1 uncultured Pirellulales bacterium
GTGCTTCTGCCATTATTTTCACCCCTAACTGCTACATACACAATCTTTACTCGCCTGCAATACGGTAACGCACCACCATTTCCCCGCTATGTTCTGAACAAACAGGTAATCATCATCCGCCAGGCGAGGCAGAGCTGCGTTGATATCCGCATCATTAGTCGGCTTAAAATAAACCTCTATACCGGAACCTAATCCCGTCGTTATTTCGTTGCCATTATTCCCCATCAGATTACAGGTAATTTGCTGGGCCTCTCCCGCCGCCTTTGTCGTCCTCGCCATTCGGACTGAAGGGGTCGCCGGAAACCCGATACGAAAAACTAAACCATCGCAATCTCTAAATTCCCCCGCAGATATCCTGTCGCCTTTGGCAAGTGCAGGTGTATAATCTGCAAGAGTGTCGTTTTCTATAACATTGAGAACTTGTATAATTGTTTCGTCATAATCCTCAAATTTATCGCCGGCACCGGCCTGCCATCCCGAAGCGAGCAATTGCTGTTTCTTACAGTTATATACCCCATGACCTAAAGCGGCGGATTGGACTTCATAAACTTCTATACCCATTTATTCCTCGCTGCATACGCAGTTTTCACTGCCCTGCAATATAGCAACATGCCACCATTTGCCCCCTATATTCTGGACGAATAAATAGTCATTGTTCGCAAACCGAGGCAGTGCTGCGTTAAGATAAGTATTAGGCGCATCGGTCTCGTTTGTTATTTTGAAGTACACCCAGATGTTCGACCCCAATCCTGATGTGATTTCCGTTTCGCCATCATTAGCCACCAAATTGCAGCGAATTCTATTTGGTGATGAGCCACCGGCAGCCGCCGTTGTTCTGGCCATCCTGACAGAAGGGGTCGCGGGGTGCCCGACCCAGTGCATAGTGCCCTCGTCATTCGGCATCTGCCATGCAGATATCCTGTCGCCGACGGCAAGGGCGTTGCCACTGAAAAACGGCTTGTTTTCCACGATATTAAGAACTTCAATTGATGGAGGACCGAAAGAGCCGTATGTTGTTTGCCGGTAACAATTATACACACCCTCAACCGCAGAGGCGGACTGGACTTCGAAAATAGATAAATCAGGGAGCACGCTTCGCTGATGCCGCACAGCCTTGGTTTTTTGAATTATCTGGGGCGATTGCAACTTCTCCCGCTTTGCCGCCTGGTCGAACTGGCCGGACACCGAAATACTATCTTTTATACTCATATTTCCTCTACGCTGGTGAGCAAGTCTGTAATCGCCTCAGGGCCAACCGCATCGGCAACAGCAGAGACAAAGTTGGTATTCTGCGATTCCCCGGAGCCTGTCCGGTGGCTCCTCACGCAGAACCTGTAAAGCTCGCCATGACTTAGCGAATCCGACGTCCAGTCAAATTCGCCGGCCTTAGGCCCTCCGTGATGATAAAGGACGGTTCCATCAGGAGTTTTGAAGTCAAAGCCGGCCCCGGAATCGATATAGATATGAAATCCTGTTGGAGCGATTTCCTCTTCGAGTTTGATATACCGCCATCGCAGCTTGACCTTGCCTTCGGAAAGTCGCTCTGTAATTAAATTTGTGGGCGAATTAGGGATATTACCTATCATATCGCCGTTAGAATCGATTCTGACAATACAGACAGGGCTGTCGGGCGATTCTTTATTGCAGCAGCCTGCAACCCGCCGGCGAACATAATGCCAGATAGTATTGGCCGGCAAGTCTTGTTCTGGGATGGAAATTTGCAAATCGTCATACGCCATTTCGGCAACAGGCTCATCATAATCGAAGTTGCCATCCTGCCCCCGAAAGACCCTGTAGTGGTCTGTCAGGTATTCTGTGCCATCACCGTTGTTGTAGAGAAATTCTTTCTCCTCCTGCGACAACGCCTTGTTGAAAATCATTGCGTCATCAATAATACAATTGCAAAATTGGTAGGGTTCTACTCCATAAGCATTGGCACATCCAACATAAAGAATATCACCGCCGTAATCTTGCATATTTGCTGCATCATCAGGAACAGAACATCTTAGGATACTGTTCACGTATACCCTTCCGTTAATATGCGTTTTATCCACTTGCATGATTTCAACTGTAAGCATTGCCCAAGATTGTTCACCATCACCAAAAAGGGCTTCCGTTTCAAGAAAACAACCTTGTGCACCATCAACCAAGTAAGTGAATTGTATTTTTCCTGTAACAGACAGACGAACAACAATCATGTCATTATCCCCGCAATAACCTATTATTGATTGCGGACTTTGTGGATTTCCATCCATCAATTTGACCCATAAATTTATCGAAAAATCATTCCGAAAAACTGATTGAAACGCCGAGTTTGTGTCTACGTAATCACTTGAGCCGTTGAAGCTCAAAGCCCCGTCAATCTTGCCATCTGTGTGCATATCTTCAGTATTCCGATAGGATTCGCCGTGGCAACCATTGCCGGAACTGTCAACGACAACCGGAGAGGGTGCTTTGTCGTTCATTTTGTAATGGGCAACACAGTTGGCTCTTAGGTCTATCATATCAGATGAATGTAAAAAAAATACTGATCTAACAATTAATATTGCTGTTGCCGCCAGCGCTAAATAAACTGCCGGCCGCAGCAATTTCGTAATATACCTCATCGATTGTTCCTGCCCGATTAATTGTTTTATTGGCGTTGAATTTACAATATATAACATAATCGGCCCGCAGGTCAATCATCAGGTAACTCCGTAAATTTTTCGAACGGCGATTTTTATGCGTCTGACAGCTTGCCAAAGACTTCTGCGGTGGCAGTGCAGGCCGCACCGGCAGCCGTCGTGACGTCGATAACAAAGACCGTGCCGGCGGCATATTCCACTATTGCCGGCGTCGTTGCATTAGGCACCGGTTGGATTTTGCCGGCCTTGCCTGCGGCAGACAGGCTTGATAGTGTCTGTGCCGCCACAAAATCTGTTTTGGCACCGCTCTGCCCGAAGGTTACTACGGCAGTGCCGGCATCATCGGACAAATTCCGTAGTTTTATATGGTCCACAACCATTTTTTTGCCGACCGGCACCGTGAACAAAGTTGTTGAGGCCACGGCGTTCAAATCCACCGAATCCACGGCAGCTAACATCATTATTCCTTTTTCTTTCGCGTCCATCTATAAAGCTCCTTTAGTAAATCAGCACTTCGTTTTCGTATGTTAAAACGTTACCTTCATAACAGAAAAATTGCTCAAGATTCAGCGAAGCGAGGTTTGTATCTTTCATAAAGGTCTGGCCCCGTAAGTCGTGGATATCGGTAACAACGCCGTCGGCATCGACGTCGATTTCCGCTAATTTGATATGGTCGGTGCTCGGCCAGCCGTCGCCGTCGATGCCGCTGCCGATGGTATTATCGTGGCCCATCCAGATATAGGTTGTGTCGTTGTCCGTTGGGTTTACGGCGGCTCCAGGCGTGTAGGTCTTGACCTCGCCGGCAAACAGGTATTTGCCGCCGCGAATATTGAACGTCGTAGTTGACGGGCAATAGACGCCTAACGCTCCGGCCCAGTCGAAGGCGTTTATCTGTGCCCACAGAGACTTCACAAATTCCACTATGAAAGTGGGATTGTTTTCCGTAATAACTTCAATCCCGCGCTCCGCCAAAAAAGTGAGTATGTCCGCTTCTGTGGGGTAACCGCCTCCATATTCAGTCCCCGCAGCATAACCTTCTCTTATTGCCATTTTAAGCTCCTTTTTTTACCACACCAATCTTTTGTATAATCGCTTTCCATTCGGCAAATAATTCATTTTTTCGTTTCGGGTCATTTTCGGCTGTCATTTTTTTACTGACTTCATCCCGCCGGTCACGAAGGGCCTGCAGCTCCGGCTTTTCCGGCGGCTGCTTCCATTCCGGCTGTTGTATTTTTCTCGGTTCATTCTGTTGCTGTTTTTCATATTGCCGGTGACGATTCAGACAATTCTGCTGCGCCGTCCGCGCCTCGATATCATCGCGGGCAAGGGATTTCGCCACGTCTCGCGGAAAGCCGCCTTCGAGCTCCCTGATTGCCGCCCGCTCTTCGAGCTCATAATCATCATCCTGGGTTTCCATCTTTTAGTGGAGACAAACAAATATTACTGATAACGATTTCCATTTTTAGCTTTCTGGCAATAACTACGAGCTGGGCCATCGTCGGATGGTCGTCCCTGTCAATCGGCCAATCCGGCGGCAAGTCGAAGCCGAGATTAAGAGAGTCCCATGTTGCGGGATTGTATCCGAGTTTCGCCATCCGGCTGGTTATCTGGCCGTAGATTTCCGCCTTGATGTTCGGTGGTATGTCGATTTTTACCAGTTCGCGGTCTGCCATAAATTTCTCCTTCACCCTATACCGGTAGTTACCACCGGCCCGAACAAAACGCCCTGCCCGCTGCCGACCTCAGTCAGCATCTTTTTTCGCCTGTGCGTCTCGCCGAGGATTCGCTTGGCGTCAATCTGCTTGCCATCGAGATAGTCCTGGTAAAACTGCGGGTCTTCCGTCAAAAAGTAGCCATCCTGCAGGGTTGCTATTATCATCGAGCCGTCATCCCGCAGTTGTTTTATAATGGCTCGAATATGCCGACGCTGCGATTCTCGATTGCCGGACAAATGCAATCTGGCCGCCAGCTCCGCCGCCACAATCGGCTCATCCGCCGATTCGAGAATCGACAAACACCTTGCCACTTCGAGCGTTGTTACGTTTGGCGTTGGCATCTTACAAATCAGGATTTATTTGGAACAATCCGCCCTGCTCTACAATCAGATGATTACTTCTTAATTTAGATAAATATGTTCCGAAGGTTCCGCTTTTATGACTTAATCCGGCAGCAAGTGCTATTTGATTTCGTGTAAATTGTTTATGAGGATTTTCAGCTAACAATTTAAACATTCGTGCCGCCCCGCTATTTTTGAGCTTGCCGAGCCACAACGACACACTGTCCCTGAGTAAACTTGCAGTTGTGGATGATGCCATAGAAATTTCGCTACTGGTTGCACCAATTGCCCTCCGCACATTTTCAATTACAGCCTGGAGATTGCGAATTTCAACATCTTTGGCCAGCAATCTGCTTTCGTATTCGTTACGCAAAGCTATCAGCTCATGACTTTCGACATTCTTAGGCTGGACAGTCTCAGTTTTTTCTTTTATTTGTTTCTGTCTCGGCGACTTGGCTGATTCATTAAATCGCTCAATAAAGCCCTGGATATCTACCTGGTCGAGCCGGGGTATTTCGAATTTGGCCCCGAGCTTTTCGCGGTCTGGATGAAAAGTATTGCGACGCCGGATTTTAATTCGCTCAAAAATACCAAGAAACTCCGGGGACCATATCCAGCTTTCTCCGGTAGGCAGTGATGGCAGGGATTTTATAAATTTTTCAAAATTCCCTTCGGCGGCATGAGCTTCAACCCATTCCTTAAGTGCCTTTCTGTCCTGCGGCCCTACGCTTCTTACTGCAATAAGCGTATCTATTTGCGTTAAGACATCTTTATTGACGGTAGCCGCCCTCTGGTTAAGTAAAGTGACCCCGAGCCCCCTATTGCGACCCATTACAATCAAGTTACTAACCGCATTAAAGGTTTTGCTCATTGCCCCGAATACCCGCTGCGGCACATATTCGTGTGCTTCCTCGATAAATATATGTCGGGGAGTATTATTGATATTCAAAATCTCATCTGCAAACTCTGCGACCAGATGCCGCTGAGCAACCTTCGGCAGGCCGAAGGTTGAAATCACGCACGATACATTGTCTCTTACGACTGCCTGGGCAATTTGCCTTCCCATATCTCTGGTCAATGGAATATCTGCATGTTCAACTCCGAAAACTACTACCGGAAGCCCTCTGTCTTTGCCGTTTTTGTCGACACGAAGTCCCCACCAGACATCAATCGGGTCAAAGACAATAAAAGGAATATTGTTCCTGAAAAATTCCTCTGCCATTACGCCGCCTGTATATGTTTTGCCTCCGCCGCGTTTGCCGAGGACCGCAAAAGTCTTGGTAACAGCGTTTATAGGTATCTGAATTGAACCGAGATTTATTTCCATATTTCCTATTCGCAGTAATCGACCGCTTCCGGTAAATCCGGCTCGACGAAGAAATCATCCTTTATTTTTCGCCGAGCCCCGACACTGGCTAGGTCCTCGTCCGTGAGTTTAGCTAGGGCCTCCTTAGAGACCGTCTCTTTGATTATGATGCATGCTACACATTTCGCTTTTGCAAAAACTTTTTTAACTAATTCCAGTGTGTTCTTTTTTGTGATAATTGAAGTGCTCTTCCGCCAGCCGATTTTGCCGAAGTTGAGTTTTTTGCTGCGGTTCTTTTCGAAGTCGGCCTTGTGTGCTGCGGCAAACGCCTCTAAGCTGCGGACGTAGGTATCTATCTCCTGCTGCAGGGGCTTGACCTTCTTGGCAAGCTCCGCTTTGACTTCATTGATATCGTCCGCCGCTTTATGCTCAGCTGCGGTGATTTTCATTTGCAAATCGCCCACCCTGCGGACGTACTCGTTTGCGTAACTCCAGCCCTTGACTTCTATCAGTGCCGGCTTATCTGACTTTAATCGCTTGGCCATCCGTGACTGCCTCCGTATCTTCCTGAATTTGTTTCAAATTCGAATATTGCTTACCCTTCTCGCGGCCGAACATCGCTTTCAATGCCTCAATGATTTTGAACGCCTGGCCGGGCTTGAGCATTGCTATATTCGTAACTTCCCCGCCGGTCATTCGTTTGAGCATTCCGGCTAATTGCAGGTCGCTCCAGCCGAGATCTCCTGCAAGGTGCCTGATTGCCCCCTGTAGTGCGTAGCCGGCAAAGCCGGATTGTTTTGCTGCTTTTTTCCGGTAGAAATCCTCCGGTTTTCCCGGTTGCCTCCAGCCGTGCGATTCGCATATTGCCAGCAGGTCATCGAGCTGCATATTATTGAGCTGTTTGCAGCTCGTAACCGGGCTGCCATTCGATTGCCTGTACTGGCCGAGCAGCATCCGGTACCTGCCTTCGAATATCGCGGAGCGGATTCCGGCCTGTTTACACGCAATTTGAACAAGTATTATCTGGCTGTTATTGAGCATTTAAAGTCGTTTTCTGTTTTGCTCTAAAATATCTTTTCCACATACACAACAGGTGCCAGGGATGCTGCCATAGCTTAATTTTACCTGTTTTCCTTCTCTGTACGCCTCACTCATCAGCTTTGCGATGCCTCGAATCAGCCGCTCCTTCGAATAGTTTGACAGAAACGCTTTACATTGCGGACTTCGTTGAACATAATTTCTGGCTCGCTGTGTAAAATTCGGCATCATTTATCCCGCCTTCGCCGTCTTTTCTAATTCCGATCGCCAATGTTCGGCTGATTCCTCAAGCGAATGGATCGGTTTATTACATCGAACACATCTTCGATGTCTCAATGATCTCAAAACAACAACGACAAAGCTCGATGGTCTTTTTAGTTTGTGAATCATTATCCCGCCCGTACCGCTGTCTTTGGTTCCTCGGCCTCAATTTCTTTTAGTATTACCGGTAACCGATTTTTGCCGGGCAAGTTAAGCTCATTAATGGCTGCAATAATATATTCAGAATCAACCTGTCCCAGATTGTTTACCATTTTGTCCGTATGCAGCGCCATAATTACAAGGTCGCAAAGGTGCATTCTGCAGGAACGAGGTGTTTTGCAGATTTTTTGCAATGTTCTGACCGCATCTGTTGTCAGCCGTATTCCGCCGTATTCGTATAGCTTTCGAATCTCTTCCGAGGTGTATAAGCCGCCGTTTTTATCCGATGCCAGGTTATCGAGAATAAGCGGATACATCATTCTTGATATGAACTGGTCTAAAGATTCATGTCCCCGCCTCATTGTCGGCTGCATAATGGTCTTTAACAGGTCGGCGTTGCCGGCCAGAATCAACGGACAATGGCATTTGATAACTATAATCTGGCGTAATTGGTCCAGTTGATTTATTTTTAATCTGGAGGCCTCATCGAGGATTACGATAATATGCTTGTTTTGCAAATATTCGATAAGCCGGCGGGTAATAACAGCAAGAGAGCCGTTTTCCGCGACGCCAAGCTTTTCAGCTATTTCGTTGAACATCGTTGTTGAGTTCATTGTGCTGTCGAGCTGAATATAAACTGTATTATGATTGGCGGCGGCATATTCCCTAAGGCAGCGGGTTTTACCGTGCCCGCTGTCACCGATTATTAACCCTATTTTGCCTTCCTCTCCGGCAAAAGTATCGACCTGAGTAATAAGTGCGTGTATTTTTTTTGCAACTGCCGTTTTAACAAAGACCGTATTCTTGACCCGCCGCTCGCGGCGCTCAAGCGAATCAAGAAGATGGCCGATTTTATTAACCAATTCATTAATATTTCCTTTGTATTTGCCTTTTAGGAACTGGCTGATAACAGCATTCGATACACCCAGCTTCATCGCTACCGCCGCTTGTGTCCAGCCGTGTTTTTCGATGAATTCTTTTAAATCATGTGCAGCTATACTCGCTTTTTCATGCTGAGCCGCCATCAGAATCCTTTCTTTTACTATCCGAGCATCCTGCTCCATTGTTTGCTGGATGCTTGTTTTAGTCATCGAATAATTTTATTTTTGATTTTGTTTCTTCTTTTAAAACGGACAAGTCTATATTGAGCACGCGGGCGATTGTCTCTCCGCCTGCGGCTTTCTTGACCTCTTTAAGGATTTCAAGTTTCCGGATTTCTTTTACCTGCTTGTTAAGCGGCGTGATAACCGGCCGCAGATTCGGTTTCGTTTGTTCGGCCTGTTCCTGCCGGCTCGACTCGGCCGCTTCTCTCATTGCCGCTATTGTCAGGTCCGTCAGCTCCATATTTGCCGTCCGCCGCGTATCCTTGAATTGCCTGACAATCCGGACCGCCCTCGATTTATTTCTCATCGCTTCCCGGAGCGCCTGCTCATCGACCGCCCTGCCGTACCGGACGAGCTGGTTCTGGTCCGCGATTGCGAGCAGGCTCATTGTGGCGGCATCATAGACTTGTATCGTTCGCAAATCGTCCGGGTCGTAATTGACGCGGACCCGTTTGCCCTGATGCGCAAAAAGGTTCTCGTTATATTGTCCGTAATAAATCCCCCTGAAGCGCACGCCGTTTTTGCCGACGAGCAGCTCGCGGCTCCACACCCGCAGCAGCAGCTCTGCCACACCCTCCGGCAGCACCCGCTGCGATTGTCGGGTTTGCAGTACTTCGAGCGGCGTTCGGCCGTCCATACCGGCGCCGGTATGTGCGGTTGAGTTATACGCCTCGACGTATCGGCTGAGCTGGCTTGTGAATTTTTCGAGCGTCGATTCAGCCGCAAGCGTTTTGTTCTTTAAAATTTCATTATGGTCCTCCGGTTTGCGGTTAGTGTCCTTGCCGCAATAGGTCTTAAAGGTTTTTGTGAACTGCATATCGAGCGTATCGAAGAACCGTTCGATGGGTTTTGATTGGGGGTGATATGGTTTCGCAAACGATATTGTAATACCCATCATCGCGTATATGCCTGCGAGCATCTGCTCGTCGAGATACCCTGCCCGTATCGCCCGCCGTTTTGCTTTAGTTGTGCCTGTGAATAGCTCGCTGTCATAGTCCCTGCCGTTATCGATTTTAACCATATCCGGCGGTCCGTATTTTTCGACCGCACGTTTCATAGCAAGCAGCACTGTCGTTTGGTTCGGGCTGAAGGAAATATACCAGCCGACGATTGCCCGGCTTCGCTTGTCTTCCCACGCCGTCAGCCAGGGCCGCTGCCACTTGCCCCTGTGAAAGACCTTGCAATTGAACTGGTGATGGTCACCAACCCATACCTGACCCGGCTCGATACTATCGGGGTCTGTCTGCACGAATGGAGCGCACTTAGCCTCGTATGCTCCTAATCCCCCACGATGCAGGATTGCGACTGGTAGCGGTATTCGCTGCTTGACGATTTGGTACATATACCGAAGCGGCGGAATCTTCCAGCCCTTGTTCTCATTTTTATTGACAAAGCTGATGTTCTGCCAGCACGTCTTGACGCTGAGTTGCTGCTCAGTCAGGTACATCGACTTGAACAGCTCGAATGCGTCCGGGCTGATAGTTTGTGTCAGGAATTCCCCTCCACCCCGCATATCGACAAGGCCGGTCAGGCCCGATGACTTATAGCTTGCCAGCCATCGCTGGAAAGAACGAACGGCCAAGCCCTTTTGCGAACAGAATACAGCGATGGCCTCGCTGCGTCCTCCTTGAAAAGCGCCCGAAAAAACTCTGAATTTTACAATCAATCCAACTCGCCTGATTGTTTCATCGCGTGCTTTTTGAGGAATATCTGCCAAACTTTCCGCTTCTTTTTTAATAAAATCAATATCTACAGCAATTTGAATTCGCCAATATCGGCCGCATTTAACGGCGCCCGGCAACTCACCCCGTTTACAAAGCCGACGAACTTCGCTTATGGGCTTATCGAGTAATTTAGCAACTTTTTTGACGCCGAGATAGTGATTCATTTTGTTTTCGTTTTACCCATAAGGTCATCAGCCGTTTCGGTTTTGTTAGACAGTTTAGCTATCTTTACGTAAAAATTCTCTGAGACAAAATAAAAATACAATTACTAACAATATGATTCTTATTTGCGAAACATCCTCAGCAATTGTCCTAATTGATGTTATGATATTCGGGTCTGTCATTTTTCTTGCTTTGCCAGTTTCAAAAGTGATTCCACTGTTTTTACTGTTGCTTTTAATGCGGTTAGCACCGTCTCTACCAGCTCGATTGTCTCCGGCGTGAAGGATTTGTCGTATTCGCCCCCCGGCCCTGTAACTACCGGCGCCGGTTCCGGCAGGTGGTTTACTATCAGCCAGCCGGTTGTAGGTATCGGCTTGTCGTCCTGATCGCAGGCCCTGTATAGCCGGTATTTATGGATCCGCCAACCGCCTTTTACCTGCATTTTAAACTGAACGACTTCGAACCCGACGTCGCACTTATCGCACCAGCCGTAATACTCCCTGATGATTCGTTTGTATCTGTCCGTATATGTCGGCAGGACGAGCTTGCCCGCCAGTTCCCTGAAGCATTTCGGACAGATGACCCCTGTCTCGGTTTGTTTTTCTTCTCGTGCGAACGCTACCATATTTACCTGCCTCGCTTTGCGAAAAATTATTTAGTAACAATGCTTGTCGAGTTTTTCGCCTTGATGGTTTTTTTAAACTCATAAACTCCAATTTCACAGGTCTCGTCTTGGTCAACTATCTGTGAAACGTCGGTATCTACCTGCAATCTGACCGTATTATCGCCTTCGTATTTACGAAAACGAACAAACACCTTTTTAGGTAACGCTTTTGCCATTTCTCTATTCCTCATTTTTGCTTTTTGCATTTTGATTTTTGATTTTTTGCCAGTATCTATCAGTACTGGCTGTATTCCAGCCTCTCGGCCCGCCGCTGAAAATCCGGCAGGCGATTTCGGCTTTGTGTCTCTCCATCCACATCGAAATATACAATCGTGCAATGGTCTTTGCCGTCTCGATGTTGCGCAGATCTGCGCAAGTATAATTCGTTCCGTATTTGCCGTTAACGTCTATCAGGACGTCTGCGTGTATCTGTAACGGCCCGATTGCCGCCCCGCCGTCGCCGTCAGGCGGATTCAATTGTCTGCTCGATTCGACAGCCCAGATTTTATCGAGCAGCTCGTCGAGCCAGCTTGTGGTGAGCGGAGTCGAACCATCTATTTTCTTATCCGCCGCTTTTTGCGGCGGATTGTTTTCCGGCTGATGGGTCTCGGCAATTTTAAGTTTCGACCCATCAGCTCGGTCAGGAGGAAAAATGAAACCATGCAGGCCGGCGGAGGTGTGCCGGCCTGTCGTAAGAAAAAAAGATAAGAAATTTTGAGCAGGCCCTTTTGGCCTGTTATAGTCAAAAACCGGCCCGCTCCCCGCAGGCCGGCCTCGGAGGAGGGTGATGAAAAGCACAAGTACTGCAAGCAGAAAAATCTGCTTGACTTTGCCGAGATTCCTGTTATAATTACGTCTCTTCATGGAGGAAAATTTACCTTTATTCGTTACCGGCTTTCGCCGTTTATTTTCAATCCGGCGGATCATCAGCCCGCCGGGGTCAATAAATATCAGCCGGCCACGCCGGCCGGCTGCTGGTAATCGATAACTATCTTTCGCCGAGAGATAATCTCATCGAGTTTTTGATTAAGAAGTGTTCTGGCTAACGTATTGAGTTTTATTAAAGTGTAAGGAGAAACGGCATTGACGGCTCGCAGTTTGTTGATAAGCCCAGGGTCTCTGCGTGGGTCAATCTTTATGTGTCCACTCGTCCTGTTTTTTGGCTTTTTCATTGTGCTGCAAAATACACTGATATATCGGAGTAAGTCAAGTAAAAGTTTACTTTTTTTACGATATTTACACAAAGGTATTATTTGTAAAGACTTGCGAACACAACTTTTTTTACTATTTTTACAGTTATGGGCGTTAGAATCACAGATTTAAGGGAAAGAGTAAGGCTGATAGCCAAGGAGTTTGTCGATTGCGGTTTTTCAATGACAGACCTGCTTTCAATCGGTCTTCTATTCCTGGAAGGGAAAACTCCAAACGAGATTGCAGAACTACGAAAACTAATCAATCAACCCCTCAAAGATAAACATCAAAAGCCCGGGAAACTTGGAGATGAAAGCCCTGTTGTAAATGTAGAAGAGTCCATTCAAAATATTCGATATTTTGTGAAATTCAAATTGCCTTCACCTGCCGAGAAGCGATTGTTAAATGATTTACGAAAGGCCCTTGAGCCTGAATTACCAAGGCGAAAGAGGCGGAAAAAGGCATGAAGACCCAGTGCCCAAACTGCAAAGCTGAGCAGGATATTCCTGAAGAATATGAAGGCCGAAATTTAAAATGCCTCTCTTGTAAAACTCCGTTTTTAGCTAAAGAATACGTCCCTCCTCCGCCTATAAAGCTTCCTCCACCCAAACCACAATCAGAGCCGCCTCCAATCAAATGCCCCAAATGTGGCTCTACCCAGATAATGGGCGGAAAGAAGGGATTCAGTGGGGGCAAAGCAGTCGGGGGTGCCCTGCTGTTAGGCCCATTCGGCGTATTGGCCGGGCTGCATAAAAGCAAAAAAATCATAGTTAGTTGTCTTAACTGTGGCTATGAATGGGAACCAAAAAAATAAATCTTAGCCCTTGATATTTTGCGGAGATTCTGTATATTGGGGGACGATAATCATCATTCCTCAAAAAAGCGAAAGGGTTCAAAATGGAGCGTATAATACTATTCGCAGGTCTTTTGGTTGCAATCTTTGTTCTTCCTGTCGCGACCGGGCAGGATGAACCGAATGTTACTGAGCCGAACTCTATAGAGGATTCCTATTCTCTGCTCGAGCAGCGTCTATCGTCTATTGAAGACCGCCTGGACGATACGGAAAAGCGGCTCGACCGTCTCGAGAGATACCGTAAAAAGTCTGTTTCCGATTCGGACGATGAATCCGGCAAGGATGAGCTTAGGACCGAACGCTGCGAGAAGCAGCTTCAGGATGCCCGCGATGCCATTGCCATACTGCAAAGTAAGCTCGATACCCTGCCCTCGCCGGCTAAAAAACCGCTGGAAGTACAGCTTGATATTGCCAGGGACAAAGGGCGATTGCTCGCGAATAAGGAGCGTCGTTTATCAACAATTGCCCGGTTGGCAGGTAAATACCCTGACCTCGGGGTCGATGTAATTGCCGCCCGGCAGGACCTTGCCGAATGTCAGCAGCAAAAAAAATACGTGGATTCCAAAAAATTGCGTCTTACTCAGCAAATCAGGGAGCTCAAAAAATCGGCTTCGTCGAATAATAAGCCCAAAAAAAGAACTTCGTCCGTAACAAAATAAATTTTAGCCCTTGACGGCCTAAAGCCGATAATGTAGTTTGCAGAAAACTTAATAGGCGGATGTCATCAGCGTCCGCCAAACGAGCAACAATCACGCTCGCCGGTTGCTGGTAATGCAACGGTGGGCGTTTTTTATTTAAATCCGCCCGCTTGCCCTCGAATGTTGTAGTC
>CAYYFT010000026.1:0-13866 GCA_964471015.1 uncultured Pirellulales bacterium
TAAAACATTTATACAACGACCCACAGGCACAGCCGTTTATTGAAAATTATTTGGCCTTGGTCATAAGGCAGGTCTTGCTCAATCAACTCGACGAAAGAATTCAGTCCCGATACCGTTTTGAACTTGAGCATATGCACACTTCAGAAAGATATTTCAAGCGCTCTGTCAGTCTTCTCGCAGCTTTGCAAATGATAAACGTTAACAGTCCGGAAGTTGATTTGATTATTGAACAATTTCTTGAAACGATGCCCTATGACAGGCATGACCTCATTGATTATGTTAAATATGCTGTGCGCGCAGCGAGATCTCTTTTTCACGCTCAAGTTGTCCAATCGCATCTGGAGCATATTCGTTCGAGCTTTCAGCCGGGCCTTGTGCCGCTTGGAACTGAAATAGAGTTGAGCAACCTCGGCTTCGCAGCGGTTGAACCACAGAGAAGTCTCAGAAAGGTCTCTGACCCAGTATATGATGGTTTCAGGTATTTTCACGATTTTTGCATGGATGTTTTGTCCTGGAAACTCGGAGGATACATTGATGACCATACTGGCTCTACTGACCAAGCACGCCGGTCTGGTTTTTTGGAGCTGGCGCCGGGGAGACTAAATATCGCCGGAGAGCTGTCTCGAGCTGCAACTGCAGACCCCTGGCTTCTTAATCAGTTAATACATGAGATTGCTACTTTCTATAACGTTCGCCCACATAGTTTGCATCTGTCCTTTCAACTTCGAAAAAATCAGATTGGCAACCAGAAGATTCTGCCTTTAGGTTTTGTGAAGTGTCTGCTTGTGCTCGGCGGCGGCCTTGAGCAAAGAGACACCGGCAGACTGTGGGTTTCAAGAATGGGCTATGACGAGATAACGCAGCGCGAATATGGAGAAGAACTTGTCTTTGCCAGGACAAGTAAACGCAGATGGTATCTGGGAGGAGATGAAATTGCGGATAAGCCGCCGGTACAAGCAACCACGTATGTCCAGCAGTATAAATTTATTCGTCTGGATAGAAGAGCCAATTATGAGCCGTTAATCCTGTGCCTTAAAGGCCTCCAGCTGGCCTATAACCCGGCGGATTATTTAAGCGCTGAGCAGCTGAAGGAAAGCAAAGGGTTGCGGCGGCAATATGTTGAGTTAAAAAAATGGGCCGCCGAACCTACGGAAATCAGTCCGCAAATAATAAGCAGATTCTTAAATACCGTCCAGGACGGCTTAATGAATGAAGGGCACCGCCGTCCCACCCACAAACTGCACTATATCGATTGGGCACTAAGCGCTATCGATGTACAACTGCGTATGTTCAATAAACAGCTCAAAAAGTCACTTAACGCTTCTTAATTGTTTTGTTTCTCTGTCGTTTTACATTCAGCCGATAGAGCTTTCTTCTTTTTAACTTTCCTATTGCGAACCTGACTACTTCATTATGGTCAAATGCCATATCTTTTGGCAGTTTTTCTATATCGAACCATCGCACTTTTGCTGCGTCATCGCCTGCTTTTATCCTGTTTAGCCCTTCTGTCACAATTCCCATAAATGTAACTGTAATTACTCTTCCCCTTGGGTCGCGGCCGACATTGCCAAAGGTATGAATCTGTTCCAGTCGCACTCCCACCAGGGCCGTCTCCTCCGCCAATTCTCTGGCCGCAGCATCGTCAAGTTCCTCATCAATATCAACAAATCCGCCGGGCAGTGCCCACTTACCTTTGAACGGCTCATATTTGCGATTGACCAGCAGCAGTTTGGCTCTGCCTGCAAAAAGCCCAAACACGACAATGTCTGCTGCAGCCATCGGCCTCGGCCAATCATAAATGTATTTACCCTTTTTAGTCATAGTTCACAAATCCACCTTTTGCCGTTTACTAATTCGTAACTGATAATTTAATAATTCAATGGTCGATAATCAATAATCAATTGCTCAAAGTCTCTTTATTTCTTACAATAGCCCAGCTATGGTCTTTTCGAAGAAAAATTCCGGTCAAAACATCGAGGTTACTTCGCTCAGACTCGGTAACGGTTGGAGCGGCAGGGCGGTATTGTCCACAAGCACCGGCAAGAATTTTTCAAAGACTAACTGGGTCGATTGCCTCTCACAACCCGAGCTGCTGTTTCAAGATGTCGAAAAAATCCTAAAAACTGAAGGCCGAAACTGCGTCGCTGTGAAAAATCTTACAATAGGAGATAACCAGCTGAAAGTAGTTATCAAACGCCACTATCCCGGAGCTGGTTTGCGACGATTCTTTCGTTCATTTCGGCGTGGCAGGGCACTGCGAAACTTCGATACCGCTCTCAAATTACTCAGTTGCGGCATCCCGACGGCAGCTCCCTTCGCTGCTTTACACAAAAAACGCAACCTGCTTACCGAGCAGAGCATTTATATTACCGAATATTGCGAGAACAGCCCTGATTTGTACACCTTTGCGTCTGAACAATTGCCAAAAAGGCAGGCGGAGCAGTTTGCGATAAAAAAACAACTGTGCCGTCAGCTCGCTACCATATTGGCAACACTTCATAAAAACGGTCTGTGGCATAGAGATTCAAAGGCAAATAACTTTATCGTTTGTAAAAACAGCCGGGGCGAATGCAAAATATTACTTGTCGATGTGGACGGAATAAAGCCGTATTTCCCCCTAAGGGGAAGCTGCCGATTTCGTCCCTTCTGGCAGCTCGCCGCTTCTACTTTATCTGTATCCGCTGTTAACCGAACAGATTACTTCCGAACCTTCACAACCTATAGTAACCTTACAGGTCTTGAGCTTTCGCAGCGCCGCCGCATTTTCCGCGAACTGTCAAATAGAGCCAGAGCCAAGCATCTGCGTTCGGCACTGAAAAACATCCTGATAATCAAACCCAGCTCGCTGGGTGACATAGTTATGGCCTTGCCGGCCCTTACGGCCTTGCGCAAAAGCTTTCCCGAGGCGAAGATTAGTTGGTTTATTCGGCCGGAGTTCGCACCGCTTCTCGAAAATCATCCCCATTTAACCGAAACAATCCTTTTTGACCGTAAGTTTCTCGGCAAAGCCTGGTATCATCCACGCGCATTGGCCGCGCTGTTGTCGCTTATTCGACGGCTTCGCCGCGGCGAGTTCGACGCGGCAATCGACCTGCAGGGCCTTTTTAGAACCGCATCGTTGGCCTGGCTCTCGGGCTGTAGAAAACGACTTGGTATGGCAGATGCCAGAGAGTTCGCCCATATCTTTTACACACATAAGGTTGCCCAGGACCGAGATTGTGTTCATCTCGTTGACTACTACCTGAAAATAGCACAAGCTGCCGGCGCATCGGACCTTTCAGTGGAATTTATATTGAACACAGACCGCTCCGCAGCTGATTCAGTCCGGAATCTGCTGACACAACAGCAAGTTAACCCGGACAACTATGCGGTTATTGTGCCCGGCTCTGCGCACAGTGATAAATGCTGGCCGATTGAGTATTTTGCTGCCTTGGGTGATAAAATTTCATCGCAGTTTCACCTGTCTATAATCGCCACCGGAGCAGCTTCCGAAAAGGATACTGTAGAAAGGTTGAAAAATCTTGCTAATGTCTCGATAGCAAATTTCGCGGGTGCAACTTCCCTCGGTGAGCTGGTGGCGCTGTTGAAAGGCGCCTGGCTGGTGGTAAGCAATGATACCGGCCCGGGCCATATTGCCGCTGCTTTGGGCGTGCCGGTTGTTTTGATATTCGGCAGGTCTAATCCCGCCAGGGTGGCTCCTTACGGAAGGCCTCATTGCGTTGCAGCGGTTGAACCTAACGGCAGGGGATTCAAGGCCGACAGCACCAACCCCAAACATAATATTAAAGCCGTTACCGTCGATGAGGTCTTTCAGAAGGTCTGCGAGCAGCTCTAAAATTGGGTTTGTTTGGCTTTGTTTTGACCAAGTGTCCATCGCTTGTTTTTCGCTGTAATTCATTATTGAAACTGCGGTTATAAATATTTGACTTTTTTGGAAATTGGGTTTGTTTTGCATAATTTGTTATTTTTGATTGAATGTACAGCCACAAAGTAAATGTGTATTTTTAGCCACAGAGAGCACAGAGGGCACAGAGAATACAAAGTAAAAAGGTAAAAGTTAAAAGTAAAAATTGTGTTTTGGTTTTTCATAACGTTTAGAAATAATGCCTCCCTTCGTTAGTAATGGCGAAGCTGCGCGTTTGATGCGAAAATTTTGAGGTTTTCGGGGGTGTGATTTTGAATTAACTTGTTGCAGTGTAAGGAATAGAAAATTTTTTCGATTTTCCCGTTTTTGGTGTGCGGGTAGATACGGTTTTGATTGATAATGTCGTATTGCGTCGTGTGTATCGCGTATTGCGCCAGAGGAATTTTTGTGTAAAAGCTGCCTAAATTAACAGGGAATTTTTTGTGGGGATTGGGGAAAGGTGTTCACTACCTGCCAATGGCAGGTAGTGCGGTGCGGCGGCGAAAGTATATTAGTATATGCGAATATACTAATATACCATTTAAGCGCTAAAGGTTTTTTTAGACCCAAGTTGCTGTTGTCCGCAGGATAAATTTCCGGAAGCCGCTGAAGAAAATTAAAAATCAAAGTGTAAAATGCAAAAATGCGGAGCCACTTCGCGGGGATTATAAGGGCCGAACTGGAGGACGCAACAGCAAATCAATTTTTGATTTAGGATTTGCGATTTAGGATTTGCGCGGTGCTGCCGGAGGCCGCAACGAGGAAACCTCCAGTAAGTATGCCAGAGGCATACGAGTAAAACGGTATCCGAGCAGAAGGCAGCAACAGCAGAGGTGTGCGGAAAGGTGGCAAAGGCGGTTTACTACCTGCCTATGGCAGTTAGCGCGGAGAAGCTGAGCACTTGTTTTATAAGCGGCAGAAACTTAATTTAAGATGTGGATTGTGCTATGCGCGGATGGTGCGAAAAAGTCGGTCGAATTTAGATGGCCGATACTCGTAACTCGATGTTAGAAAAGGAGTAAAAATTTTTTGAGAAATGAGATTTTTGGGTCTTAACCCCCTGCGCGTTTGATTGGTTTTTAGGTGCGAGTAGATATAATATATTTTTTGCATACTCCTTACTTTATTGTCTTAAAGGTTCTTAAAATTTAAAGATAATACGCATTTTTGCTCCAAAAAACGGGATAAATACTCATTGAAGATTTAACCACCAACATTCTTGGTAAATACAATAATATATTCGTATAAGTAAGGTGCACATAAGTGCAAAATTTCTAGGATTTTTGGCCTTTTTAGCTTGACGTTGGCTTTTGGCACTTTTATATTATTCAAAAGCAAAAAACAGTATTGATTAAATTGTTGTAAAGGAGTTCAAAGATATGCAAAAAAGCCCTCAACATATCGCTGAAGAGATCAAACGTTTGGTTGACCAATTGGTCGCAAGCACACAGTCCGCACCAACTCATAGAAAGAGGGATAGGCAAATATCCTCGGCGAGAAGTACAAAAGGCGCTATTGGAGCACTTTCAATATTAATGGGAGAAGGATTCTTCGATTCACCCAAAGACCTTCCCTCTGTAATGGGAAGACTTCGAGAAATTGGACGCCACTATCCTCAACCGTCTGTAGCTATGAACCTCCTAAATCTTACGAGGAAACGTACCCTTATCCGAATGAGGGACGGCAAAACGAAACCTTGGCAGTATGTAATAAGGAAATAAAAATGACAAAAGAAAATATGGCACAACTCAAACAAAGGATTGAACGCCTTGAAAAAGTCGTTTTCGGTAAAAGCGATTTTAAACCCAAACAAAAAGATGATACAACCATTCCAATTGAAATGAATTATTCTCTTAACGAGAGAGCATTTGTTAAAAGATACACTGCCAACAAAAGCGGCCCGAAGAAATTTACTCTCTTGTTGGCTTATCTGGCAAAGGGCAAAATCGGAGAAAACATCAGCTTAAGTGACATTAAAAAACATTGGAACAAAATGAAAAGCATACTTGGTGAATTCAATATGTTTTACCCAAGCGACGCAAAAACTCGCGGCTGGGTAGATGTAGACGGACATGGAATATATAAATTAACGGAAGAATGGGAGCAAGTTTTGTGGAAGAAGAGACCCAATTAGAGCATATCCTCGACAGGATATTCGACTCTCGCCGAATATCCAGTGTTCTTCAACACTTCGTGGCTTGCGAGCAAAGTTTCCAAGAGGGTAAATGGGAAACGTGTCTTACCAAAGCGGGAAAGTTTGTTGAAGCAATAGTTAAAATGCTATGGATTTACTGTAACAAACCCCTGCCTTCTGCAAGAAATTTTAAAGCTGGCCAATACGCTCAAAAAATCATAAACGAGGTAGATAAAACGACCATGCCACATGACGAAATTCGACTTCAAATACCTCGTGGGTGTATCTTTCTCTACGACATAACTTCAAATCGTGGCGCACGCCATGACCCCGAGGAAGTTAATCCAAATGAGATGGATGCCACGCTTGCAATGGCGGTTTGCTCATGGATTTTGGCTGAGCTTGTTCGATTCTCTGCTAAAGGAGACCTGCGTCCAGAACAAGCTAAATTGCTTGTCGATTCAATTACCCAGCGACGATATCCTACCTTTGAAGAAATTGATGGTAGAATATATGTGCATAATAGTAAATATCAAAACCCACTTGAATGTGCCGTACTTATTCTTTACAAGTTAGGTTCTCGGCGAATTGATGAAAAAACACTTTTTGACTTATTAAAACGGCACGGTTTTAACCGACAGGGGTTTAGGTGGGATAGACTTGTCCCGTACATAGACGTGAATAGTGATGGCGAAATTTTGCTACGAGCCACTGGACGCGAAGAGGCAGAAAAAATTCTAAAAAGGAGAATATGATGACAAAAGCAAAGTTTACTCTTCCAAATGGAACTATAATCAATATTGATGGGACTGTAACAGATATACAAAAGCTCGTAGAATTTTGTGGTGTTTCTTCTTCAAAATCTAAAATGTCTGATACAAAATCTAAGGGGCAATACCAAAAACAATCCTCTAATGTCCCTCATCAAAAAAATCATATAATTCAGATAGTAAACCTAATCAAGGAGTGTGAAGAATCTGAAGATATCGAACAAAATGTCCTCGACAAAGCAAGTGAAGTTAACAGAGTATTACTTCCATTATATATCGTTCACGAATATATGGAAAATTCAATTGCCCTCCAATCCGGCGAGATTAGTAAAATTACAAAAGAGTTAGGTGTTCTCGTATCACAGCCGAATGTGTCTAGTGCTCTTTCGGACACTGCATCAAGATATGTCATAGGAGATCGCCCTAGGAAGGCAAGGCAAGCAGTGAAGTATAAATTAAATCGTCGAGGTTTGAAATACATGAAGGAAATCATCAAAGATAAACGGAAGGAATAATGATAGAATGATAATGCCGTGGCGGGAAGTGGTTACGACTCAACCTTACTAATCACGGAAATGCAACGCTCGCACAGGTCGGGGAATTTATTGTCGGAGCCGACGGACGGCCAATAGTTCCAGCACCGCTGACATTTTTGATTCTTACTTTTATACGATACTGGTAAGGATTCGTCGGATACTTCTGTGAGAAGAACCTCACTAACAATACAAAAAGCGGCGAAATTTTTAACGCCAAATTCTTCAATAAGGGTTCTTAATTTTTTATCAACAAAGAGTTCAACACAAGCCTCTTGGTTGCTGGCAATTTCACCTTCCCTTCTCAATTCTTCTAGTGAAAAAAGTACTTCGCTTCGTAAGTTCATCAGTTTTTCCCATTTTGCCTCATCCTTTTGCCAATCAATGGAGGCATCGACCTTCGGCATTTCGGCCAGGTGGATGCTATCCTCGTGTCTCGTGCCTCGTGTCTCGTGTCTCGTTTTCATCGCTGTCCAGACCTCCTCGGCGGTATGCACCAAAACGGGTGCGAGCAATCGGACGAGGGAATCGAGGATTTCGGACATTGCGGTCTGTGCGCTTCGGCGCGAGGGGCTGTCGGCGGGGTCGCAATAGAGCCGGTCCTTGAGGACGTCCATATAGACACTGCTCATCTCAACGGTGCAGAAGGTATGAATGAGCGAAAAGACCCTGTGAAAGACGAAGTTCTCGTAGGCCTCCGTAACGTTGGCAATCAGTTTTTGCAACTGCTGTATCGCCCACTTATCTATCTCGAACATATCATCGTAGGCTATCGCTTCTTTATTCGGGTCAAAATCGTCGATATTGCCGAGCAGGTATCTCAGCGTATTTCTGATTTTCCTGTAGGCGTCCTGCGTCCGTCCTATTAACTCATCGTTGCATCGTATATCTTCCTGATAATTTACACTCGCCACCCACAGCCGTAAAACATCCGAACCGTACTTTGCAACCTCCTCCTGGGCATTAACATAATTACCCAGCGACTTCGACTGCTTTTTGCCTTCCTCGTCAACGGTAAAGCCGTGCGTTAAAACGCTCTTGAACGGCCCTTTCCCGATTGCCCCGAGAGCCGGCAGAAGTGACAATTGAAACCAGCCGCGGTGCTGGTCGGAGCCTTCGAGATACAAATCCACCGGCACAGGCCAGCCCCTTTTGAAAGCTGCGCTATACCAGCTACAGCCTGACTCGAACCAGACATCGAAGATGTTTTCTTCCCTTTCCAAATCATCAAAGTCAAACCCAACCGGCAGTTCAAAATCTTCGCCGAGAATCTGCCGAGGCGAATCAGTAAACCAGCAGTCTGAGCCTTTCTCGCTGATACGTTTGGCAACGGCCAATACGGATTCCTTAGTCATCAAGGCCTGGCCATTGGAATTGACGAATACGGGCATTGGCAGTCCCCAGCTTCTTTGTCTGCTGATACACCAGTCAGGCCGTGATTCGAGCATTCCTTCGATGCGTTTCTGGCCCCACGCAGGAATCCATCGGACATTGCCGATGCTCTCGAGCGCGAGGGTACGCAGACTTTTGCCGAGGCCGGGCAGCTCCTTATCCACGCTGATGAACCACTGCTCCGTTGCCCTGAATATGACCGGACCTTTGCTCCGCCAGCAATGGGGATAGCTATGCGTAATTTCGCTCTCGGCAAAGAGCAGACCCTTCTTCCGCAAATCGTCGTTTACAATTGTATCAACCTCTAAAACATTTCGTCCCCGCAGATGCTCGGGGACAGTATCATCGTAACAGCCGTTGTCCAGCACAGGCGAATATACCGCCAGGCCGTATTTCTGACCCGACATATAGTCCTCAAGGCCGTGGCCGGGGGCGATATGAACGAGGCCGGTTCCATCTTCAGTCGTAACGTAATCAGCAAGAATTACCATATAGGCATCTTTGTCCGTCGGATTATTTTCCACAAACGGATGCAAATATCTAAGCCCTTCGAGTTCACTGCCTCTAACGGACTTATCACTGATGCTGTATTCATTTTCTTTTAATTCGCCTGCGGCGATTGCCGCTTCGAGCCGTTCGGCGCACAAGAGCGATATGAATTTGTCTCCATTTTTCTCATAGGTTATAGTTTTGTATTCCAAATGAGGATGAACTGCTATCGCAAGATTCGCTGTTAGTGTCCAGGGTGTGGTTGTCCAAATCATAAAGCAAATTTTTGATTTTTCTGTCTCGCTCTCTTTAATCAAACCAAGTTCAACCAACCGCTCAACGCTTTCCTTCGCAACCGGGAAGTTTACAAAGATGCTCGGCGACGAAATGTCCTTATATTCCAGTTCAGCTTCTGCCAAAGCTGTCTCGCACTCAATCGACCAGTGAATTGGTTTTAACTGCTTATAAACCAATCCCTTATCAACTAACTCGGCAAATACTTCCAAGATCCCCGCCTCATACGCCGGCGTAAACGTGAGATAGGGATTTTCAAAATCGCCGAATATCCCTAACTCCTGAAATTGCCTGCTCTGGATTTTGATGTATTTGCTCGCATATTTTTTGCAGAGCTTGCGGATTTCGGGCTTATCCATATCTTTGGCTTTTTCGCCAAGCTCGGCAAAGACTTTCGCCTCGATGGGCAGGCCGTGACAATCCCAGCCGGGTATATAAGGGGCGTCGAAGCCGACCATTGTCTTGAACTTAACGACAAAATCCTTTAGGACCTTGTTTATAACGTGCCCCATATGAATATCGCCGTTGGCGTAGGGCGGCCCATCGTGCAACGTGTATGACAGCGCACCTTGTCGTGCTTGCCTTGTTTTGGCGTAAATATTCATCTTCGCCCATTCCTTGCGCAATTGCGGCTCACGCTGAACCAGATTCGCCTTCATCGAAAAGCTGGTCTTCGGCAGGCACAAAGTGTCACGATAACCTTTTTTCTTTTCCGACATTTAACAAATCCTCAAAAATCCCAGACTACGTATGATAAACACTCCTGCTATTACTGTCAATGTTCACAGCTCATTACCGGATTATCAACAAAAAAAGCCTTCCAGAGTTTGCTACTCTGGAAGGCTCTTAATATGCAAACATAGCTTTCTCAGGGCAGCTTCATATCCTCCGCAATAATTATGATGATTGCAACGTTCATAATATTATTCATAATACACCCCGTCTTAATAATTACCAGTCGCAAATCTACCATAATACTCGGTCAATGTCAAGCCTGGGTTTAAAAAAAACAGATACAGGTAAAATCTATGGCCAATCATCCATCGTCATATTATACTATTTCTTATGGCGAAGAAACTTTACATAATTGACGGCCACGCGCACATTTACGCCGCCCATTATGCACAGATGCGTCAGTTGACCAGCCCATCCGGCGAGCCTACAAAAGCCACATACATCTTCACAACCGCCATTGCAGGGCTTATTCAACGGCAAAAACCGGATATGCTTGCTGTGGCAATGGACAGCAAAACCTCAACCTTCAGGACCAAAATCTACTCCGATTACAAAGCCAATCGCCCACCTATGCCAGATGATATGCCTGCACAAATAGACCAAATCGAGCAGATTCTTGAGGCAATGAAAATCCCCGTCCTTCGCCTTGATGGCTTCGAGGCTGACGACATAATCGGAACCCTGGCCAAGAAAGCCTCTGCTAAGGGTATTGACACTTTCATTTGCTCGAAGGATAAGGATATGTATCAGCTTGTCGACGACCATATCTATATCTTCGATATGAAGAAAGGTGAAACTCTTGATGATAACACGCTTTACGAGAAATATAAAATTCATCCTAAAGATTTTATCGATGTTTTGGCCTTACAGGGCGATTCTTCTGACAATATCCCAGGCGTACCGCTAATCGGGGAAATGAACGCCGTCAAGATGATTCAACAATACGGTTCTCTCGATAAATTGTATAAACACGCCGATGAAATTAAAGGCAAACGAGGCGAAAATCTCCGCAAATTTAAAGAACAGGCCTATCTTAGCAAAAAGCTCATAATCATAGATTGTAATATCCCCCTGAAAGTCGATTACAATGTTTTAGCTCTGAAGAAATTCGACGAAGCCAGACTTGCCCAGATTTTCAGCGAGCTCGGCTTCAGTCGCCTTCTAAAACAGTTGGATTTGAAGACTCACGCCGGCAAACAGCCGGCAAAAACCGCTGATTCGCCGGTTACCGAGAAACTCGGCGAACCCGCTTCTGCGAAAACAGTCAGCCATAATTATCAACTTATAGACACACAGGAAAAATTCGACAGGTTTTTAGCTAATCTCAAAAAGCAGAAATTATTTGCTATCGACACTGAAACCACATCCATCGACGCTATGCGTGCCGACCTCGTTGGTATCAGCTTTTCCTGGCAGCCGCACAAGGCATATTACCTGCCTGTAAGAGCTCCGTTAGGCCAAAAGCACCTTGACGCAAATGAGCTCGGCCGAAAACTCGCACCAATACTGGCAAACAAAAACATCAAAAAAATCGGCCAGAACATAAAATACGACCTGCTTGTCCTGAAAAATGCCAAAATGCCCTTAGAAGGAGTTTACTTTGATACGATGGTCGCCTCCTATTGTCTCGACCCGTCCCTAAGGGGCCATTCGATGGATAGTATGGCCGCCGATTTCTTAAATTACCGCTGCATCCCAATCTCTTCGCTCATCGGCAAAGGCAAAAACCAGCTCACCTTCGATATGGTCGACACAGCCGCAGCTTGTGAATACTCCGCCGAGGATGCCGACATAACTTTTCAGCTCTATGGGTATCTGAAAAACCATCTCGAAAAAGACCCCCCAATAAAGAAACTATTTGAGGAAGTGGAAATGCCGCTGGTCCTGGTCCTGACGGCTATGGAATACAATGGCGTTTCCCTCGACACTAAGCTGCTGAAAAAAATGTCCGGCGAACTTGCCGCTGCACTGAAAACACTGACCGACCGGATTTACGAATGCGCCGGCGCCGCTTTCAACATCGATTCCCCGAAGCAGCTTGCTGAAGTCCTTTTTGATAGACTTGGTCTTGAATCTATCAGGACTGGCAAAGCTGGACGCAGCACCGATGCAGATGTTCTCGGACAGCTTTCCGACCAGCATCCCGTTATTGAGCTGGTTCTTCAGTATCGCCAGCTGAGCAAGTTGCAGAATACCTACGTCGATAAGCTAAGCCAGTTAGTTAATCCACGCACCGGTCGCGTCCATGCCTCTTTCAACCAGACTATAACCGCAACGGGACGTCTCAGTTCAAGCGACCCCAATTTGCAAAACATCCCCGTCCGCACCGAGCTTGGCAGCAAAATCCGCTCAGCCTTTGTTCCGGAAAGCAAAACCGATTGCATCCTCAGCGCAGACTATTCCCAAATCGAGCTGCGTCTGCTGGCGCATTTCTCAAAAGACCGGGCCCTTATGTCCGCTTTTGCCGCCGACCGGGACATTCACCGCTTCGTCGCCTCGCAGATTTACGATGTGCCTATCGCAAAGGTAACCGACGAAATGCGCTCGCGCTGCAAAGCGGTCAATTTCGGCATAATCTACGGCCAGGGTGCATTCGGGCTGTCCCGCTCAATAGGAATAAGCCAGGCCGAGGCCAAAAAGTTCATTGATGACTATTTCGCTCGCTACAGTTCAATCCGAAAATTTATGGACTCCTGTATTGACGCAGCTAAACGCACGGGCTTCTCCGAAACTATTTTGCACCGCCGCAGAAAAATCCCGAACCTGACCAGCAAAAATGCCAATAAACGTGCACAGGCTCAGCGCCTTGCAATCAACACGGCGATTCAGGGGTCAGCTGCTGATTTGATAAAGGTCGCTATGATAAACATCCAGAAAAAAATCGAAGCTGAGCTTCTTGCGGTAAAGCTGATTCTGCAAATCCACGATGAGCTTGTTTTCGAGCTGCCCGCCGACGAGGCTGACAAACACGCAAAATGGATTAGGCGGGAGATGACCACCGCTTTGAAACTTGGTGTCCCCCTGAAAGTTGATATAAGTTATGGCCCAACCTGGCTGGGCGATAAATAGCAATTCGGCTGTATTACGGGATTTTGATTTGGCCGATTATCGTGCAATCCAACGGCTTTATTAACTTGGCCAGTTTCTTCCTTTCTAATGCATCTTTAGTGCAGATAAAAGCTGCCTGGGCAGCCGATATGATTTGTTTACGGTCGGGGCTGCTGACTAAGGCCGGTGCGTTTATCAGTATAAAATCGAACTTCTCCGGCGACTTCCTGTCCATCGCTTTTTCTACTATTTTCATTATGTTCATCTGTTTCAATTGTGAAAAAACGTGTCCCGGCCAGACCCACAGATTCTCAAATTCGGTTTGAACCGACCTGGCACGCAAACCGCTTTGCTCTGCATCAAGCCCGAACGCCTTGGCAACAGCGTCGCGCCTGAGGTCAAGGTCTATAAGCAGACAGCGTTTCTTCTTTTTGGCCAACCCGATAGCCACATTAACGGGTATTGTTACCGGCAGTGCCCCTGCCTCAATTGAGGCAAATAAGATGCTTTTGTATTTTTTCTTAACGCGTTTTATCCGCTTGATAATAGATTCGTAATCGTCTTCAG
>CAYYFT010000027.1:0-13785 GCA_964471015.1 uncultured Pirellulales bacterium
ATCGGCAATCCCAAAAATGATATTCTGCAGTATGAAAAGATAGCAGAAATCGCACGCAAAAACGGTATGCCGGTGATTTGCGACAATACCGTTGCGACACCGATGTTGTTCAGACCGTTTGAATACGGCGTCGATATTGTGGTTCATAGCTGCACAAAGTTTATTGGTGGACACGGCACAAGCATCGGCGGAGCAATTGTCGATTCGGGCAAATTTGACTGGACGAACGGCCGCTACCCTGAGTTGACTGAGCCCGACTCAAGTTATCATGGCGTCAAATACGTCGAGGCGTTCGGTGAATTGGCGTATATCATCAAGGCCAGGACGCAATTTTTGCGCGATATGGGCTCCTGTATGTCACCGTTCAATGCCTTCCTGTTTTTGCAGGGCCTGGAGACGCTGCATCTGCGTATGCCGCGTCACAGCGAAAATGCACTAAAACTTGCGCAATGGCTCGAAAAGCAAGGTGCTGTTAACTGGGTTAATTACCCAGGTCTTCAATCGCATCCGGATTATAAATTAGCTAAGAAATATCTGCCCAGGGGCCAGGGAGCGATTCTCGGCTTTGGAATCAAAGGCGGCAGGCAAGCCGGCATTAAGTTTATCGACAGTGTCAGATTAGCCAGCCATCTTGCCAATATCGGTGACAGTAAAACTCTGGTGATACATCCAGCCAGCACTACGCATCAGCAGCTAACCGAAACCGAACAGCTTGCAGCCGGTGTTACGGATGATTACATTCGTGTCTCAGTGGGAACTGAACATATTGATGATATAATCGCTGACTTTGAGCAGGCGCTAAAGATAAGTCAGAGGTAAGAAATATGTGGGAATACACGGACAAAGTTAAAGACCATTTTTTCAATCCGCACAATGTCGGAGAAATAGAAGAGCCCGATGGCGTTGGCGAGGTCGGCTCCTTAGCTTGCGGCGATGCCTTGAAGCTGACATTTAAACTCGATAAAAACGGTAAAATCAAGGATGCAAAGTTCAAAACCTTCGGCTGTGCAAGTGCAATAGCAACCTCATCGGTACTGACTGAGATGATAAAAGGTTTGACGCTGGATGAAGCTGCTAAAATCACTAACAGGGATATTGCAGATTATCTGGGCGGTTTGCCGGAGCAGAAAATGCACTGTTCGGTTATGGGCAGAGAAGCCCTTGAGGCGGCGATTGAAAATTACCGAACCGGCGGGAAGAAAAAACACGAGCTTGAAGGAAATGTCGTCTGCACCTGTTTCGGTGTAACCGACAAGGAAATCGAAAGGGTAATACGCGACAATGACCTGACAACCGTCGAACAGGTGACAAATTACTGCAAGGCAGGCGGTGGCTGCGGCGGCTGTCAGGGCCAAATCGAAAAAATCATAGAAAAAATCCAGGGTGACAAAGCGGGACAGCTAACTGAAACACCACCTCGATGGGCCGGCAGACTGACTAATATTCAAAAGATTCAACTCATTCAGCAGACAATAAACGAACAGATTCGCCCTGCATTGCGCGCCCACGGCGGCGATATCGAGCTAATAGACGTCGAAGGGGATAAGGTTATAGTTGCATTTCGAGGTATGTGCGCCCAGTGTCGGCTGACAGAATTCACAATGAAAGAGGTTGTCGAAGCTAAATTAAGAGAGTTTGTCTCTAAAGACCTTTTCGTTGAAGAGGACAAAGAATCGGCAAAAGAGCCACACAATCACAGAGGCTAAGCAATGAAGACCATATATTTTGACAACAATGCCACTACCAAAGTCGCCGATGAGGTGTTCGAAGAAATTAAGCCGTATTTCTGTGAGCTTTACGGCAACCCTTCGAGTATGCACACCTTCGGCGGACAGGTCGGCATTAAAATCCGTGAAGCGCGCGAAAAGGCGGCGGCGCTTCTCGGCTGCGACCCGGCTGAAATTATATTTACCGGCTGCGGCACCGAAAGTGACAATGCAGCTATAAATGGCGTATTGGCTGCTGTCCCCAACAAACGCAAAATCATAACTTCCCGCGTCGAGCACCCTGCTGTCCTGTCGACCTGCAGAGAATTAGGAAACCACGGCTACACAGTGGTAGAACTGGGAGTGGACAAACAAGGTCGGCTCGATTGGGGTGAGCTTGAAAAACAAATCGACGATGATACCGCCCTGGTGACAGTAATGTACGCAAACAATGAGACCGGCGTAGTATTCCCGGTCGAGCAAATCGCCGAGCTGGTCAAAAGCAAAGGTTCGGTATTTCACACCGATGCTGTCCAGGTGGTAGGCAAAATTCCGCTGAATTTATCGAAGAGCAATATTGATTTGCTAAGTCTTTCCGGCCATAAGTTACACGCACCGAAGGGTGTAGGTGTCCTGTATGTCAGAAAGGGAACACGGCTTGCGCCGTTTATGTTAGGCGGCCATCAGGAAGCCGGTAAAAGGGCCGGAACCGAAAACGCCCCCGGCATAGTCGGTCTGGGTGTGGCCTGCGAATTGGCCGCGAAAAACATCACGGAAGAAAACGAAAAAGTAAAATTCCTGCGCGATAAACTCGAAAACGCAATATTGGAAGAATGTCCCGACTCAATGCTGAATGGCGATAAGGAAAATCGCCTGCCTAATACGAGTAACATCAGCTTCGAGTTCATTGAGGGCGAAGCGATTCTGCTTATGCTTGATAAGTTCGGCATTTGTGCCAGTAGCGGCTCAGCCTGCACGTCCGGCTCACTTGAGCCGAGCCACGTCCTGCGTGCTATGGGCGTTCCCTTCACCGCAGCTCACGGCTCAATTCGCTTTAGTTTAAGCAGATACAACACAGAGCAAGAAGTGGATTACACAATCGAAAAAATGCCCGAAATCGTCAATCGCCTCCGCGAATTGTCCCCGTTTGTCGCCAAATAGTGAATGTGGGCGAAAAATTTCCTCAGCTTATGGCACCTTCAAAAGCACGGGTATATGGCCGCTCTGTTGAAGCGCCTCTATAATGCGTAGAATAATAAAAATCCAGATAAACCACATCCCCAATACCAGTCTCTTTACGAAAATATCGGTATTTATTTGGTGCTGAGCATCGCTCTTATACAGCGACAGTTTGGGAAAAAATCGCGGTGTGCGTTTAATGTAATCGAGATACGCCTGACCGAATTTGTCCACCAGCTTCTTTTCCTCTACAAGAATTGTCAGGGGATAGTACAACAAATAAAAAATGACCAGTGCCCCCAGAACAAGGATGTTCTCCGATGCCAATCCGATGCCGATTGCTCCTATGAGACTAAAAACATACAAAGGGTGCCGCACTATCGAGTAGGGACCTTCCGTAATAAGCTCAAGCTTTTTGTAACCGCCGATGTATAATAACGACCACAACCTCCCCATACTGCAAATCGTAAGCAAAAATAATCCCACCGCCTCAAAGGTTGTATCTGTCAAACTATCCCGGCTGAATGAGTGCGTCGTAAAAAGCACCAGAAGTAAAACCAGAACGGCGAAAATGCGGGAAACAATTACCCGCTGGCGTGCAATCCTGAATAGCAGCCTGCTTTCACCTGTGCTCATATACTAAAATCTCCTTATAGTAACCGGCTCACCATCCGTGCATTAATGAGATTGCCGAAGGATGCCCGCCTGCCCTTCGGTTAAGGTTACGCGTTACCTTCCTTCCACATCCAGAAAACCCTTCTTCTTCAAGGTTCGCAGTATTACGTATATGCACAGTCCCGTCAAAAATATCGATACCCACACAGGGTCAAGCTTTAGTTTGCCTGAATAGAATAAATCTCCACCTATTTCCAGGCAGGTAAATACAGCTATTATAGCGAAGAAAGGAGTGTGCTCCCTTTTAAGCACAGTCTTCAGCGAAAATGGCAAAGCTGCTTTCTGCCAGTTTCCGAATCGGGGAAACAGCGGCGGTGTTTTCTGTGTCCATTCGACGAACGTGTTACCGAATTTTTCATAAAGAACTTTTTCTTCCGCAATGATTATTAGCCAGTAGTAAAGGAAAAAAAGTAGAATAATCGCTATGGCAAAAAACAGAAAGCGGGGGCACATTAAGACACCGAGCCATATAAAAAAATTACCCATGTATAACGGATGTCTGACTATGGAATACATCCCCGTAGTATTTAGGGTGCTCGCTCTTGGTTCTCTCGTTGTCCTGCCAGATGTTCCTTTAGGAACATAACCGACGGTAAAAATTCGGATTGCTAATCCAAATAATGAAACAGCAAAAGAAGTGCTTTCCCACAGCAAATCCAGAGAATGCTCACCTTGAGGGTATGAAAAGTGCCTCATGGCAATTAGGAAAAGGCCTATTGTAAGCAGTGGTAAGAAGCTTCTCCACCTGAATAACCAGTTCCCCACGGACTCAAATCTTTCCTTCAAAAGCATCAAACATTTTTCCTATACGTGTTTATCAACGTGTTGCCGATACAATTCCTATCGCTATACACTAAACACTGCCGAAGGAGGGAGTCGAACCCTCACCCTGTTGCCAGGACGGGATTTTGAATCCCGCGCGTCTGCCAGTTCCGCCACTTCGGCTAATGAATCACCGTTTGCTATTGAATCATAAATTATCAATATTCAATAGTCAATAAAGACAATGTCTTCCGGAATTGCTACCACGTCTCTGTGGCCGGGACCGAGCAGTTTTTTTATCTCGGTGCTGTGCTTTCCGGCGAGAGTTTTTAACTGAGTGCTGCTGAAATTCGTTACGGCTTTTGCATTGTCATTTAGCATAACAACGGAGCCTGCCTCGAATGAACCTTTGACGGAAATTATCCCGCTCGGCAGAAGACTCTTGCGGTTCTTAACTGCCTTCATCGCACCTTCATCAATAACAATTGTCCCGGCAGCAGCACTGTTTAGAATCCATCTTTTGCGATTACTCAGTTTTCGTTTGGGGTAAAAGGCTGTGCCGATTTCCTCGCCGCGGATAATTCTACCAATGACATTTTTCAATCTGCCGTTTGCTAAAACTAACGGGCAGCCGGCGTTTGACGCAATCTTTGCTGACTCTATTTTGGCCTTCATCCCGCCGACTGCATACGTGCCGCCTTTAGCGCCGGCGCTTTTCGTCAGTTCTTCGGTTATTTCATAGACGACGGATATCGGCTTTGCGTCCTTGAATTTACGGGGGTCTCTGTCATAAAGGGCGTCGATATCACTGAGCATAATCAGCACATCAGCGTCAATTTTACTTGCTACGAGGGCGCTTAGCTTGTCGTTATCGCCGAAAGCCGAGCCGATTTCCTCGGTGCTTACACTGTCGTTTTCATTCAGGACAGGCACTGCACCCAGCTTTAGCAGTGTCTCGATGGAATTGCGAAGATTTAGATAGGTTTTTCTGTTGTTGAGCACGTCTGCAGTGAGTAGGACCTGGGCAACGGTAATGCCATAGCGAGCGAATGATTTTTTGTATTCAGCCATTAAAAGCGGCTGTCCGATAGCGGCACAGGCCTGCCGCATCTTTGTATCCTTTGCTTTGCCGGCCAGCTCCAGCTGCCCAGCTCCCATTCCGATAGCGCCTGACGTGATTATAACAACCTGTATCCCGCGTTTACGTAAGCTGGCTATTTCTCTGGCAATGCCTCGAATATAGGCAGTATCAATCTCGATAGTGCCTTTTTTCGTAAGCGTATTGGTGCCGATTTTTATGACTATCTTTTTGGTTTTGCTGAAATCTCTCATACGATTACATAATAGAACGTTGTCTCATATTGTTCAATAGCGTTTTGTAGTACAAATGATTGGTTTATGTCATTCCTGCGAAAGCAGGAATCCAGTTTTATGTAGGGCGGGGTAAACCCCGTCAATTTGTATTATTTTAACCACTGATTTCACAGTTTTTTCTCTTCGGATTTTCCATCTTTCACTATAACAACAACCATAAATGCCTTCCAGAACAACATTAACAATATACGAGTAGATTTACTTTGATGATTAATATGCGAATGAGCAAATACATCGGGACAAACACCAGCGAAAGGTTGTATTCTTAAAACCTCCTTATATGGTTCGATAATTTTAGAAGAATCATCGCAGAAAACTATGTTAATGATTTCATGTTCCTCAAAATATTTTTTTGTGGATAAAAAAAGGATTCCACGAGCAATTTTTGTAATAATCCTTACGATTCGTTTTCTATCAATAGAAATTTGTCGTATACCATTAGGTAGGTATATCCCTGCTTCAGTTATGGTAACTGCAGTCGATAGAATTTCGCGAAGCTTTGCTGGAGTCTGTGGTTGCTGTGACCTTCTTTGAATATCTTGAAAATATAAATCTTCCAATAGAGGATTATTTTTTGCGACGACTGGATACAATGAGAGGTAGAAATATTCTTCATCTTCTTTGTATTCTTCGTTACACTTTTTATGCGAAGGCGCAACATATAGATTAGGATTCTGTGTTTCACGGATTTGCTTCAAATAAAACTGTCGAGGAGGAACGTGATCCTTAGATAATTCCATCGGGTCATTTTTTAGTTTGGTCTCTATTACTTTCCCGCAGAGATAACAAATTGTTGTATCTGTATTTGGCATTATTTGTAAAAAATAGCGACAGCTAACGTTTTTTTATAATAGGCTATACGCTATCTGCTGAGCGTTAAATCTTTTTATGCGTAAATCTTCTTTTACCTTGGGCGTAATCTGCGACGATTTGGCCGGAGCCTAATAACTCCCATTTATATATCACAAGCCCTTCGAGTCCCACCGGGCCGCGGGCGTGAATTTTGTTTGTGCTTGTGCCGACTTCTGCGCCGAGGCCATAACGATAGCCGTCACTAAATCTTGTGCTGGCGTTCCAGAACACATTTGCCGAATCGACCAAATCCATAAACTTTTTGGCTTTTTCCTTATTGGTGGTAACAATTGCGTCAGTATGGCCGGAGCCATAATGGTTGATGTGCTCGATTGATTCATCCAGACCATCCACTACCTTTATCGAGATTATTTTGTCCAAGTATTCTTTCGACCAATCTTCTTCAGTTGCAGGCTTTACATCTATTATTGACCCTGTTTTCGGGCAGCCGCGTAGCTGAACGCCTTTTTCTTCCAGAGCCGGTTTGACTTTGGGTAAAAACTTCTCTGCAATTTTCTCATCTACCAGCAGTGTTTCAACAGCATTGCAAACCGCAACGTATTGACACTTGGCGTCAACGGTGATATTTACCGCCATTTCCAAATTCGCATCGCTGTCTATATATACGTGGCATATGCCTTCGGCGTGACCGAGGACAGGAATATTGGTATTGTTCATTATATGCCGGACAAACTCATTGCTGCCGCGGGGTATGAGCAAATCAATGTATTCATCCATCTTCAGTATTTCTGCAACCTCGGCGCGGGTTTCCATCAATCCCAGCCAGCCTTTCGGCATACCGGCTGTTTCCGATGCTTGCTTGATTGTATCGGCTAATATTTTGTTTGTATGCTGTGCTTCGCTCCCGCCTTTTAGCAGGACGGCATTGCCGCTTTTTAAGCAGAGAGTGGAGATTTGCACAAGGGCGTCAGGCCGGGATTCAAAAATAATCCCGATGACTCCTATCGGACAACTGACCTTGTAGAGTTCCAGCCCTTTATCAAGCTCGGTAGCTGAAAGAGTCTTACCCACCGGGTCGTCGAGTTTGATTAAGCTGTCGATGCCGGTGACAACGTCAGCGATTTTACTTTCATCGAACTTGAGGCGTTTCAGCAGAGGTGCGGCCAGATTGTTCTTTTCAGCCGCTGCCAGGTCTTCTTTGTTCGCTGAGACAATTTTCTCGCTATTTTGGTTCAGCGCCTTGGTAATCTCGGCTAAAGCAGCGTTTTTAACGCTGGTTTTAACCGCCGCCAGTTGGGTTGAGGCTTTCTTGGCTTGTTTAGCTGTTTCCGCAATACTCATTTTAATTTACCATTTACCGTTGAGTGTTTATAATAGACTTGTGGATTGTAAACAACCGATAGTCGATAATCAATAAGTAATCGTATATGCGGGTGTAGCTTAGTGGTAAAGCTCCAGCCTTCCAAGCTGGTCACGAGGGTTCGATTCCCTTCACCCGCTTTGTCTCACAAAATCCTAAATTCTAATGCCTAAATCCTAAACAAGCACTAATGACCAATGTAAACTACCGATCTAAATGGCATAAAAGGGCGGACGGCGGGACGGGACGGGACGGGACGGGAAATTGTGGGATAGCGGCCTAAAAAGGCGGTTTTGGATGGTATAATTTGGGGGAAAATTGAGGGATTCAAACAACTGTTCTAAATGGCACAAAACGCGAAATCGGCCAGAAAATACCGAGAAATGGCACAGAATAAATACGGCAGGGTGATTCGTTTAAGAGTCGTTTAAACTACAAGGAAACGGCTGTTATATGCAAATAGGGGTCTTTGAAAACGCAGCTTAAAAAAGCTCAGGAGGGCAGCGAGACTTGGGTTTAAAAATTAACTAACATATTATTTTGTTAGGAACAAACTTGAACAAAAAGCGAGAGCGCAAAAAAACTCCGGCTGACTTTTGACGCAAAAACTAAAATCAGTTGGTTATTCTATCTGCCGGAACATCGCCTCTGGCGGACGTTTCGACCGGCTGGCACGCCGTTTGCTACGGGGCCTACCTGTAAAATTTTTCAAAAAATTCAAGAAAAAATACTTGACAATCGATATATACAGTGTATACTTGTTCATAGAGTCAATCAATAATTCAAGGGTCGAAAAAATGAAACGCATAAAAGTCCAAATCGAAAAAAGCACAAAAAAAGCACATTTAATCACTTCCGAAGACGGTCGCAGAGGCTGGATTCAGCAGCGTTGGCTGAGGGCGGACTCAACAGTTAGTAAAAAGGTTCTCGACAAAGCGGTTGTGAACTTCAAAGAGCGGCAAGCCGCTCACGCGGAAGCCACGGAATGGGCTGATTCTTATCATCGAATCCTGGAGGTGGCGAGGGAAACCGAAAAGGCTGTCGCAGTGAAAGCAAATTTCGACGCCTACAACTTAGAGCGAGACTTTCAACATTTAGTTTGGATTCCGAAATCGTTACTCCATGGGCTGGCGGTGCCAGGCTGGTTTATAATTAAGAAGGTTCGTCAAATAACAGAAGAGCTTTACGAGGAACTTCACACGGGCGTTCGGTGTGATTATATTGCAGTTGAAGATTGTGATAGATTATATTATTGAAAGGGTCGAAAGGTGAAAACAGAAACAAAAAAAATCACAGGCTACAATTTAACGTGGTTGTGGGTAATGTACGATTTACCTTATGACGCATCTGCAGCCAAGACTGCGGCGGCAAAATTTCTGCGACGCCTAAAAAGGGAAGGCTATACAAAGCTTATTAATCGAGGCAAATTTCTAATCCGCCACTGCAACCTTAGTATTGCCGAAAAACAGATTAACTTGATTAAATCAATTATCCCGCCAGACGCTGAAGTCAGAATTTTGCAAGTTACCGACAAACAATTTAGTCGAATGATAAATCTCTGGGGTAAGATACGTAAACCAGAGTAGTTATTTTTCGACCCGGCGGGTCGGTTTGGCTTCTTATTGCCGACCGGCTCGCCTTTATGGTCGAAAAAGGAAAATCAATGGCAATCTCAAAATTCGATAAATGGCTCATCGCCGAAAACGTTGATGGCAATCGCCAATACATAATCCACACTCATAGACCCCGCTTCATCGCCGAAGTTCTTGACAACGAAGTCTGCGGCAATAACATCACCGAGTTCGAATGGATTGACGACCCCTGGGAATTTTACAAAGATAAAGCCACTGATGATATAGCGTCTATCCTTGCTCGGCTCGCCCGTGAGGCAGGAGATGCCTTGAACGAATATGACCGCAATTTAGGAGTTGACTAATGAAGCGGAAAAACAAACGACACCCAATTCTGCTCGACGACGAAATCTGGACCAAACTCTGTGCTGCTTCCGGCAAAGAGCAGGCTAAGCGTCGAAAGCCTGTCAGTCCTGCCCAATTGGCCCGTGAAATCCTTGAATCTCATCTAAAAAACAAGTAACGCTGTATTAAGTTTCCAAAGAGCCAATCACCACCGTTTTGGTAATGGATAATTCCCAATTCACTCATTTAGTTAACTCTGTTTGCACTTTTTACCGAAATGTTTTTCTGCACATTTTTCGCAAAAAGTTAATCCACAAAACCAGCAACGATATGCCATCTTCAACGCCAGCTTCACTCCACAGGGACACGTTACCCATACAAGCGGTTGCTCCATCAATTCTTCGCGTTGTTTGCGCAAAGCAACTCTCTTAACAATAACATCATCATCGTTTTGAGGATTCTCGTGCAGAATTTTTAATATCCGTGAATTAACACGCATTGTTTTTTGTTCATTGTTCATCGACGAACTACCAACTACGAACTACCAACCACTTCAGCAAATCACTCATCGCTTAATCCTGTTTTCTAAATTTCTGTCAACAATCTCATCACACAGAATCTTTGAACATTTTATTTGATGTTCATTTTCCGCTTTTGGGGCATATCTCCATAGTTTCAAAAGTGCTTCATCGTCAAGCTCACGAATTACCTCTGGATTATCCGGCCAATTCCACTTTCTTTTCGGCAAATCACTCAATTACAATTCCTTTCAAGCAGTATCGAGGACGAGGACGTCGGTATCCTTGTCGTAAGCGTTTTTCTTCAGGCCGGCCGGGGCCGGCGGGGAGATGTGGACCTCAATCTCAGCTTCCTCCGGACTGCCCTCGTGCGGATTGCCGAGCTTGTCGTAACAGGCAAAGCCGAATTTATAATTACCACAATATTCAACGCGATGCGTTGCCGTTATAATCGCTGTGCCGTGTCCCCACGGGAAACGACCCCAGGGCAGGTGGCCCCAGCCGGCAGTCCGCATACTAAAGGCGCGACCCCACGGAAAGTGTCCCCAGGGGGCGAGACCCCAGCCGTATATGCCGGCACCTTCAGGAAAAAGAGAATAGAGCTTGTTATTAAGGGGCGTAACCCAATCAATATTGCCCGAGCCGCCGTTTCCGTGCAACTGTGCGTAATCGCCGGCCTGGTGGCCGACAGGGACGGCAAACCTGATGGTTATAATCGCACTCATTTGTTTTGTTATTAGTTCGGTGTTCGTAGTTCATCGATGAACTATGAACTATCTACTATTAACTCCTTAATCATAAGAGCACCTCAGCGAAACGCAGGTCACGGGTTATAATCTTGGTCTTTTGGTGCTCACAAGAATGGATAATCTGAATGATTTCAGGATAGACTTTTGTTTCGCTGCCCTCGCCGCCGAGATTGGCACTGAGGTCGTACTCACGGCCTTTGATTTCCTTAATGCAATCGCCGATTGCAAAATCCGGCTGAGGAGAACAGGCACTGCCCAGCCACAGCCGGTCAAGCGTGAACTGGCCGCTTATAGACCTGTCCTCGTTGGCACGGCGGATGGCCTCAAGGTGCCGGCCGAAATAGTCGGTGGAATCCAGCTCATAAGCGGACATCGGCGGGTCGGCGGAAGTGAACCTGCTTGCGGCAGTCCTTTTCAATAGACCGTATTTTTCTGAAAAATCATAAAGCTGTGTATGCAGGAACGGCGAGCCGGAGGCCGGAGAGGGAGCGACCTGCAACCAAAGCCGCTGGTCAAGCTGGACAGAGGCCGTTACGCGGCAGCGGGTCCTCCATTGACACTGACCTTCCTCATCAAAAAAAGGGCGTTCATTTAAGATGTCATCGCAAAGCGATGTCCAGTAGTTAAGCTGTATATCAGCTAAAACGCCTTCAGTAATAGTTCCTTCCGCCTCGTCAACCAGCTCAGAGAGGTTGGCTTCGTCGATGTAGATGCCGTATTCATCTTTGAGCGAGCTGATTGCCGCAGGGATGACCTGCCAGATTCTATCTTCAGGATTTTCCTCATCGCCATTGAAACAGAATTCGACTTTAATCCCAACAGAATTTAAACTGTCTTTATCAAGCGTTAAACAGAGCAGTAATTGCCGTCTCAGGGGGGCGAAAAGGCGTTTGCCGGAGTCTGTATCGATAATGTATTCTTCAGGGACAATCTCGGCGAAATCAAAAACATGACCCCTGTTATAGGTGTCAGGGTTACTGTATCGGCCGGATTCGTTTAATACCCACTTTCGGCCCACGTTACGACGAAATTCGGAGCCGCGAGAGTGGTAATGTTTATAAAAACTTTTTTCGTTCTTATCGGTCAGGGCCTGCAGGTCGGATTCGGTGATAAACAGATTTATATTACCATCAGAAGTATCAGGCTCGAGCCGCTCGTCGAGCCAGGCGGGGACAAGCTCAGCGGTAAATTCGAAGCGGTGCGGGGCGCCAAGACCCCAGGGATTATTAATAACCGAAGTGATGTCTTTTGCAAGCTCCATCGCATACAGGAGTTTTTCGCCGCGAGATACGGCGGCATCAATAGTATTACCAACATCAGGAGCGTAAAGCTGATGCAATATGGTCGGATTCGAATCGCTGCGGGTATAACCGGAAGCGGCGCCGGGCTTGTAAAAGACAAGCTCAGGACTGTCGCCGCTGTAATCCTCGCGGAAGCTCCAGCCGATGTGCCGGCAAATTAACTCGACCGCAGCGATGACGCTAAGACCTTCGACGGCAATATGAGTTAAGACTTTTTGCCAGTCTTTGTGGTCGAGGCCGGACAGCTCATTGGGGTTTTCAATTGGCCAATATTGATAAATCCGATTATAAGAAGGAGACAATATGTAACGGAGCATATCTTTTGCCGTCCAGTAAACAGCCCTGTCAGAATCAGCGAAAACAGGGGTATCACAGGTGCCGCCTTCGTAAAGGACAGGGTCGCAATTAGGCCGGCCGTCCTCGTTAAAAATAGTTCTTTGACCCGACAGGAAGATTACAGAGCCGGCCACCGGCTCGCCATCCTCGTAATCATCGAGCCCGCGTGCGAGCCGGCCATAGACAGGAGAGGTCGAGGCGTATAACCAACGGTAGCTCGATGCGGCGAAGGCATTGCGCTCAAAGGCGATAGAAGGGGACACCCTGCCGCCCGTGAAACTTGGAAGCAGAGACGTTATGAAGCCGTCAAAAACAATTACATCGACGTCGGTTTTTATGCGGACGCTGTCGCCGAGATTGTAATAGGGCTGTTCGTGCCATCTTCGCTCAGGAAACCATACAGTCGCAATAGAAGGCGTGCCGGCTGCGTTGATTTCGATACGCTCGACCTTGGCGCCCCAGAGCAGCTCCCATCCGCCGAAATTCGGCGGCGAACCGGAGCCACGGCGGATTTCTACGATGAGGGGCTGGGCGTCCCGGACTAATTTTTTCGCATCCTCAGTCATTATTTAGTTTGGAGTTCATTGTTCATAGTTCATTGAGTTAAATCAACTGGCGTGCGAAGCAGACGAAGTCTGCAAAGACCTCCTCTTTAGAATTAAAATGAAAGACCTTGCCCTGAGAGTCAGGGGTGAGATTTAACCGGTCGAAGACAACATTGCTATAAGTATCATCCTTAAAAGAGTAATCAGAGGCCTCGGCCCAGAGGTATTCTTCGATTTCATCGATATCCTCCTGAAGATTAGCACGGGCGGCATCATAGTCATTACCTTCGGCCCGCAGCCGGCCGGTTATGACAAGCTGACGGCCGCGAGTGCCCATGTGCATACCGGTCAGGCCGTGAGCGCCGGGGAAGCCGACATACTGCCTGTCCGCCTGACGAGGCTGGGCATAAACTTTTATCTCGCCGCCGAAAATTGTCGTTAGAGCCGTTGCCATTTAATCGTTTCTCGTGTTTTCATTTTATGTTTGCAGGGGTCCTTGGACCGCGCTCGTCGCTGCCCTGACGCGGGTAATGGTTTATGTCATTGTGATA
>CAYYFT010000028.1:0-5579 GCA_964471015.1 uncultured Pirellulales bacterium
TTTTTGATTTTCGGCCCGCGGGTGTACATCATCGCAACAAGCGGCATCTGCCATTGCAAACAGCGCTCACTTATAAAACCTAATTGTCCCAGCATCTCTTTATCTGTTTCGGCACCTAAGTTTATATGTACCGACACCGCATCAGCGCCGAGCCTAATCGCCTCCTCAACAGTGCAGACCAGCTCTTTTGCATTCGGGTCTGGACTCATTGACGTCCCTGCTGAGAGGTGAATAATCAGCCCAACGTCTTTGCCTGCTCCTCTATGGCCTGCCCGAACCATTCCTTTGTGCATCAGAATAGCGTTTGCTCCGCCGGCCACGACCTTAGAGACCGTAGTCCGCATATCCGTCAACCCCTCAATAGGCCCGACTGTAACGCCGTGGTCCATTGGAACTATCACCGTTTTACCGGAATTTCGGTCGATTATTCTCTCTAATCTTATCTTCTTTCCTATCATTGCCGAATCTCCAATCATAATTTTATTCGTAAAATCTACCCAAAGCTGTCAAAAACGCAAGAAAAAACCGCCAAATTCCTATCTTCAATTGCCCCAACGTTCACATGTGTCATTGCAATATCTACTTCCATAGCATATCATATCGTCAACTTATACCCTTATTATTAGCCGCGAGTGAAAAATGACATATTTAGCCGTTCCCATAGCAGCTAAGAGTTTAGACAAGGCAAAGCGGCAGATTAAAACCGCCAGGGCCGCAGGCGCTGAGATGCTCGAACTGCGAACCGATTATCTCGAAAATCTCGGTGTCGATTTGGTGAAAAATTTAATTGCCGAGGCTAAAACTGCCACTCGCCGGCCGATGCCTATAATCGTAACCTGTCGCGACGCCCGGCAGGGCGGTGCGATTGGCTATCCAGACCAATTGCGAATCGATATACTTACCGCAGCCCTGAAAGCCGGCGTCGAATTTATCGACTTCGAATATGAAAATTTCCTCTCCGCAGAAAATCAGGAAAAAATACAGAGAGCACTATCGCAGGTATCAAAGGGCCGATTGATTTTGTCCGCCCACAATTTCGAAGCGAAATTCCCTAACATCATAAAACTCCATCGTCACATCCAGACTTTATACCCGGCGGCGATTCCAAAGCTGGTTTACACGGCTAATCATATCAACGATTGTTTTGAGGCCTTTGATTTGCTGCACAGAACCAGCGGCGAGCGAATCGTCTTTTGTATGGGTGAAGCCGGCCTTATCAGCAGAATCGTTGCGAAAAAGCTGAACTCTTTCGTTACATTCGCCAGTATTGACGAGAAAAGCGTAACCGCACCGGGGCAATTGACAATCGAGCATTTGAAAAAATTATATCGTTTCGATTCGGTAAACGCTGAGACGGAACTTTTCGGCGTGATTGCCGAGCCGGTCGGACATTCGCTAAGTCCTGCGATTCATAATTGTTGCTTCGCAGAAAAAAATATGAATAAATTGTATTTGCCGTTATTAGTAAAAGGCGGCCAGCGAGAATTCACTTTTTTTCTGAACAGTATCATTGTGCGAAAATGGCTAAACTTTCGCGGCCTTAGTGTAACAATCCCGCACAAACAAAACGCACTTAATTTCGTCAGAGAAAATCAGGGCTTTGTCGAACCTTTAGCTGGGAAAATCGGCGCCGTCAACACCATTGTCATCGGCCCCGACGGCAATTTACACGCATATAACACCGATTATGCTGCTGCACTGGACGCAATCATTTCAAAACTGAGAACTACCAAAGCCAAATTGGCCAGCCTTAATGTTGCAGTTATCGGCGCAGGCGGTGTGGCACGAGCCATAGTAGCAGGCCTGAGCGATGCCGGCGCCAAAATCACAATCTACAATCGCACTGTTGAAAAAGGCAAAAAACTCGCAGCCGAATTTGGTTGTGATTTTACTTCCCTGGACGACTTGCCGAACCTCAAAGCAAAATTGCTGATAAACTGCACCAGTATCGGAATGCACCCGAATACTGACGCAACACCTTTGCCGAAAAAGTGTATCAAAAAGGATATGGCTATCTTTGATACAGTCTATAATCCTCCGCAGACCCTGCTCTTAAAGCAGGCCAAAGAGAAAAAAGCAAAAACAATTGATGGCTTATCAATGTTCATAAACCAGGCCTGCTCCCAATTCAGGCTCTTCACCGGCAAAAATGCAGACACAAAACTTATGAGAAAAACCATTTCTAATAAACTTAGCCATTGAGTTTGCCATAAGTCCTTCTATTCGTCTTGGGAAATAGATAAATGATGAACATCAACAAAAAAAGTGTTCTGAAATATGCAGACGCATATAATAAGCGATACAAAGCCCATGATGAAACAACTGAGGTAGAAATGAAGCGCTTGTTAAAAAAACAAAGATATTTGAGACAAAAAGAGTTAGTGAGAATCGGGATGTGGAAGTCAAAGAGGCCAAAAAGGCATTATGAAAGCAAGGAAAATGATGATTTGACAGTGGAAGAAACTACCAAGTTTTCCTTCAAAACGAGAAGTGAAAAAGCAAGAATAAAATCTTTACTGGCGTTAAAAGGAGTTTCTTGGCCAGCGGCCTCTGCTATTTTGCATTTTGCCTTCCCCAAGAAATACCCAATAATGGATTTTCGAGTCATATGGTCTTTAGGTTGGAAACAACCGTCGAGCTACAACTTCAATTTTTGGCAAAAGTATTGTAAGAAAATAAATGCGATCTCAAAAAAATGTAAGTTACCTATAAGAACAGTGGAAAAATCACTTTGGGAATACTCGAAAGAACATCAAAGAAATAATTCGTCCTGAAGGAGAAATAACTAATTACGCTATGGTTGTTTCCTACATCGTATATTGATACTGCCTGATTTAATTGTTGCTCTGCGAGGGTAATTATTAGTATATTAAGGCAAACTAAAACAGTGTTAATCTGTGTCGAAAGATAAAATATGGTAACGATGAACAAAATAGAGGAGTTTGGCCGGCGGATTGGGCAGGAGTTTGGTGCTGAACGAGTAATACTGTTCGGTTCCTATGCGCAAGGTATGGCTGCAGAAGATTCGGATGTGGATCTTTTGGTCGTCGTTTCTTTCAAAGGCAGGAGTGTTGATAAATCGGTAGAAATTCGAATGAAATTAAGGCCGCAGTTCCCAGTAGAGTTGCTTATCCGGACACCTGAAAAAATACAGCAGAGAATTAAAATGGGCGACAGCTTTATCCAAAATATCCTCAATAATGGAAAAGTTTTGTATCAAGCAAACACCGCTTAAGCAAAAGTATTCACTGACTCTGTGTTCTCTGCGCCCTCTGTGGCAAAAATCCTTTTTTCTTTTCCTGTGATTGCCATCAAAGGGAGTTGGTTGTATAATCTTACTTTTGAATCTAAAACATTCTGAGGCAGAAAATGGCAAAGAAAGAAAAAATTGTATTGGCATACAGTGGCGGGCTGGATACCAGTGTGATTCTGCCCTGGCTTAAAGAGACTTATGGCTATGAGGTAGTAGCCTTTGCAGCCGAGCTTGGCCAAGGTGATGAATTGGCCGGCATCAAGAAAAAAGCTCTGCAGTCCGGCGCAGTCAAATGCGTAGTGAAAGACCTGCGGAAAGAGTTTGTCGAAGAATATCTCTGGCCAATGTTAAAATCCGGCGCGGTATATGAGGGTGGTTACCTGCTCGGCACAAGTATCGCCCGGCCGTTAATCGCAAAGCACCAGGTCGAGGTCGCCCACGCCGAAGGTGCTGCAGCAGTTGCCCACGGTGCGACAGGCAAAGGCAACGACCAGGTTCGCTTCGAGTTGACATATATGGCTCTGGACCCAACGCTAAAAATTATAGCTCCCTGGAAAGACCCGAATTTTGCGATGACCAGCCGGGAAGCAGCGGTTGATTACGCAAAAAAACACAAAATCCCCATCGACCAGAGCAAGAAGAAAATCTACTCGCGTGACCGCAATCTCTGGCACCTCAGCCATGAGGGGGCTGACCTTGAAGACCCCGCCAACGAGCCGAAAGACGATTTGTTTGTAATATCTCGGCCGATATCAAAGGCACCGGATAAGGCGGATTACGTGACAATAGGTTTCCACGAAGGTGTGCCGATAAAGCTCGACGGCAAATTGACAAGCGGCGTTAGACTAATCGAAGCGTTGAACCGGCTCGGCGGCAAACACGGAGTGGGCCAGCTCGATTTGGTCGAAAATCGCCTTGTTGGTATGAAGTCACGCGGCGTGTATGAAACGCCAGGCGGAACGATTCTCGTCACAGCCCACAAAACCCTCGAGAGTCTCACGCTTGATAGAGAAATTATGCACTACAAACAGCAGCTTGCTCTAAAATATGCTGAGCTCGTTTATTACGGCCAATGGTTTTCATCTTTGCGGGAAGCTCTTGATGCATTTGTCAATGTTACTCAGCGAAATGTCACCGGCGAGGTCAGGGTGAAACTATTCAAGGGACAATGCACGCCGGCCGGCGCAAAGAGCCCGAATAGTTTGTATCGGACCGACCTGGCAAGCTTCAAGATGGGTGCCGAATACCAGCCGACGGACGCAGCCGGGTTTATTCGTTTGTTCGGCTTGCCTCTGAAAGTGGCGGGAGCAATTAAAAGGGACAAAAAGAAATGATTTAGCTCCGGATTCTAACGCAAAGGAGGCGTTGTGGCAGTGCCGGATTGGATTTGGTTTGTTTTTATTTTTGCGTTTGGCTGTTGCGTGGGTAGTTTCCTGAATGTTGTCATTTATCGCCTGCCTCGCGATGAATCCTTGATAAAGCCGCCATCGGCTTGTCCTGTCTGTGGTAAGCACATTCGTTGGTATGATAATATACCACTGGTTTCGTGGCTGTTTTTAGGTCGAAAGTGTAGATACTGCAAAGCCCCAATTTCGCCGCGTTACTTTGTTATTGAGCTGTTGGCCGGTCTGGTTTTCGTTGGCCTGTTTTTTTTGTATTTTTGCACTGATTTGCGTGCCGGCGTCATGGCATTTCTGCAGGGCGGCTGGCTCATTTACCTTACTTCTGTCATCTTGTTAGCTGCTCTTATTGCCGCTTCGGCAATTGACTTGAAGTTGTGGGTCATTCCACTCTCGGTTTGCTGGTTCATTACCGCAGTGGGTTTAGTTGGCTCGGCGTTCGGCGTTTACGTAATCGACCCTGCTGTGATTCGCGACTATGCTCTTTTGCCAAGTGCCTCGGCCAAGACCGCATCGCTGGCCATGGGAGCCGCTATAGGACTGGCAATATCCTGGACCCTGTTGGCGACCGGCCTGATTAAAAGAAGTTACGAATCCGAAGACCCTCAGCATTTCCCTGAGAAACCGGAAGAAACAACACAGCAGCGGTTTAACCACCGTCTGGAGATTCACAGGGAAATCATCTTTTTGCTGCCGATTATCGTTTGCTCGCTTGCTGTCTGTTGGCTTAGCCAAAAAAGCCCGTCAATACGCACCTGGTGGCTGAATTTTTCGCAACAGCCTGTAATTGCAGGACTTCTGGGCAGCTTATGGGGCTACTTTGTAGGTTGTGGGATTGTCTGGTTCACCCGCATTTTAGGTACTTTAGGCTTTAGAAAAGAGGCAATGGGGCTTGGTGATGTGCATTTAATGGGTGCTGCAGGAGC
>CAYYFT010000028.1:5679-13730 GCA_964471015.1 uncultured Pirellulales bacterium
GGCTACGACGTCGCCTTTGACCCTCGGGCTGGAACAATTACGGTAACCCTTCCGAACACGATACTCTTTGACCCGGGAAAAGCTACCTTAAAAAAAGGTATCAGCGCTGAGCTTGACCATATCCAATCGGTATTGGAGCAGAAGTATCCCAACAAACAGATAGATGTTGTCGGCCATACCGATTCCGACCCCATCAAAAAGTCAAAGTGGAAAGACAACTGGGAGCTTTCAGCTCAACGTGCCCTCTCGGTGGTTAGATACCTGGTCGAACGTGGAGTTCCTAAGGATAAGATTCAGGCAGTGGGTCGTGGAGATAGCCAGCCCATCGCCTCAAATGCCACCGCCAGCGGCAAAGCGCAAAACCGAAGAGTTGAAATCGTTGTTCATATGAAGTAATGTTTTCCGTTGGCGTCAATTTGACCCTGGTTTGCACTTAGACCTGTCAGGTGGGTGAAACAACGAGCAGAAATTCGTGATTGTCAGGGTCAAAACGGACGCTTTTGACCGTGCCCGATACCGGTGAAGTTACATCCTCTCCCTGATTTGTGCTGATATATTGTCCTTTGTGGATTTTATCACCCGGCCTTATTTTCAGGTCGTAAGTAGCATCTATTCTCAGCGTCGTCTCTGACCTATTCATCTGAGACCGCTTTCGGAAATGGACTTATTCCCAAAATTTTTGCAAATTTCCTGGGGACCTCGGTATTATCATACGTTCCGGCGAAAACGTCGGCTTTTGGCCCGAGTGCGTAAACAGGCACCGGCATAGCGCTGTGGCCGCCGGTAGACCAGTTCACGTCCAGCTCATCGCCTTTCAGGTTGCCGCCTGTTATGGTCAATCCGCCTGTCTCGTGGTCGGCGGTTACGACAACCAATGTGTGTTTGTCTTTTTGAGCGAAATCTATAGCGGCTTTGACCGCTTGGTCGAAGAGCAGCGTTTGCCTGATGGTCCTGGCTGCATCATTATCGTGACAGGCCCAATCAATCTGACTGCCTTCTACCATCATAAAGAACCCTCGCTTTTTGTGACTTTTCCCTTCATGGTTGAGAATGTCGATAGCTTTGGCAGTCAGTTCAGCCAAACTTGGCTCTGGAGCTACAGTGGTCAATGGGCCGGGTTGAAATAGCCCTAAAATATGTGTGTGTTGAGCGGTTTTTAGCTCTTCTGCGGTTTGGATGTAAAGGTATCCGGCTTCTTTGGCCTCCTCTATCAGGTTCTTTTCGTCGTTTCGCTTACTTTTGCCGCTTGACCTGGGCAGGAAGTATTCTTGGCCTCCGCCGAATAGAACATTGACTTTATTTGCTATCAACTGTTCTGCTATTTTGTCCTGCATTTTGCGGGACGTCACGTGTGAGGCGAAAGCAGCCGGTGTGGCGTGTGAAATTGTGGATGTGACAACGAGGCCGGTCGCCATTCCTTTGGCTTGAGCAGCCTCAAGGATGGCTTGGTAGCTTGTGCCGTCTGGCGTCATTCCGAGCATGCCGTTGTTGGTTTTTACGCCTGATGCCAGGGCCGTGCCGGCTGCAGCCGAATCGGTTACCAGAGCATCAGCCGAGTGTGTCCAAAAAAAGCCGACTACCGGCATCCGTTCCATATACAATGCTCCATCCGGGCCTGTTGCTTTCATCCGAGCCAGCGCAATCTGGCCCAGACCCATTCCGTCACCGATGCAGAATATGATGTTTCTGACCTTCTTGTTGTTATGGAAGGTTGGGTAGGGTTCTGTGGTAGGCGAGGGCGCGTAAAAGCTTATGTCGTTGGCGTTGCTCTTGATGGCATAGTCGCCTTCGCTTGGTTCAGTATGCGTGCAGCTAATTACAGCTATGCAAGCGACCAAGCTTACGATTATTGCCGTTAGTATCTTGGCGGATTTTTTCATATTCTCAACAGCCTTTCTGTTTTATTCATTACCTTATCATACCGTCTTTATCGATGCAAACAATAACTGCGCCGCGTTCAGCCGTACACAGCCATTTGGCTTTGTCTTTGGGTTTGATTGTCCGGTTGTTTTTGTAATCGCTGCGGCCGCAACTGCATATCAAAATCTTCGCATCAAGCTTCTTGAGAAAGTCTGGCGCCAGTGTCCTGGATAAGCCGTGATGAGGGACAACGAGACAATCGGCTTTTAGATTTGGATTCAGGCGGAGAAGCTCTCTTTGTGCGAATTTCTCGATGTCTGAGCACAAAAGTATTTCGGCACCGGCAAATTCAATCAGGCAAACTACGGATTTGTCATTATCGCCTAATTGCTCATTCTGACATATCTGTTTGCTTGGCCAGAGTATTTTTATATTAGCGGCACTGTTTAGATTTAAATCTCTTAAGTTTCTTATTTCAGCCCCTTTTTTGCTTAGCGATTCCTCGAGAAATTTCGCCGTGCCCCATTTATCTGTCTTGCTGAAAAAAGCATCAGTGGCATAAACGCCGCCGACTTCGCAGTATTCGACTATCTCAGGTATCCCGTTGATGTGGTCTATATCATTATGGCTTATGATAATTGCATCGATTTTGTTTATTCCGCTGTAGTCCAGAAAAGGTGCTACAATCCGTCTGCCGACATCGTTTTTGTGCAGTGAGCCTGCATCAAACAAGATATTAGCTTTGCCCGATAGCTGAGCCAGTATCGCTTGGCCGTGCCCAACATCCAGGCAGGTCATTATTAGATTGTCCCGGTGTGTCCTTTGCCATTTAGTTACGCCTAAAAAAGCAATCATTGCCAAAACCATCGTTGTACAGATTGCTTTTTTAATCAGCGGACGCCGAAAATAAATAAAACCGGCAAAAAGCACAAAGCAGTAATACAAAATAATCATTGTTACTGGAACGTGCCCTATAAGGATTTGTGAAATGTCCAAATGTGCGAAGAGTTTTACTATCCAAATCAGCGAATTTGCTAATCCTGTTACGATTACGCCTAACACCATCGCTGCGCTTGGTAACAAGAAAGAAAAAATTATTTTCAAAAACCCAATAGTCAAAATCCCAGCTACTAACGGAAAGGCAATCACTGTCCAGATACTCGTAAGAGGGTTAATCGTATAAAAATGATATAATAAAATCCCTGCCCCGCCTAACCACGCTCCAAGACCCACAGAAAATAACTTCAATAAATGCGAACCAAGGGCGGGGGGGACTCGAAAAAACAATTTTGTCTTTAGGATTTTCTTAATCCAGAAGCTGTCCGTTACTTTTTCATATAGAAAACCCTCAATTCGGCCTGTAAAAAGTAAAATCCCAAGCACCGAGGCAAACGATAATTGCCAGCCGGCCTTGAACAATCCTGTCGGCCTTATGAGTAGAAGAATTATCGCCGCTAACGATAAGGTATTGAGGGGATTAGACTTGCGGCGAAAGAAAAATGATACGCAGAAAACAAAAACTATTATGGCCGCCCGCAGCGTCGGTGCTCTCGGCGGGACAATCAGCAAAAAAACACCTATCGCAATTATGCAGATAATCGCTCGGCCGCGCTTCAGCAATCCCGCTGTTTTGCATAGCCACCAGATAATCCCCGCTAAAATTCCCAGATGCAGGCCGGAAAGGCTGATAAAGTGCAGCAGCCCTGTTTTATGAAACGCCCTGTAAGTGCTGCTGTCGATATTTCCTCTATAGCCAAGCAGCAGCACCTCAAGCAAGCCTCGGCTCGGGTCCTCTGTTGATAGGTCGCCTAACAATGCCTGCTTAGCTGTTTCTCTTATCTTTCTTTTTATTTTTGTAAAGATACCTGACCACTTGTCATTCTGAGCGGAACCAGCCTTTAGCCCTGAGGGAAGTCGAAGGGGAAGAATCTCAATGCCGTCTCGTGATTTAACCGACGCCGCAACGAAAATGTTTTTTCTCGCTAAATACTTAGCTACATCGAATTGGCCGGGATTAGTAGCCTTTCTGAACCTGTCCAGCCAGCAGTATGCCTGTATATAATCGCCCGCTTTTAAATCCAGCACCGGCTCGTTCACCTGCACCCGCACGGTGCCGCTCGCTTTTGCCCAGCCGTCGATGGTTTCCACTTCGCCGAGTTCCAGGTAGAAACTGCTGGCAGGGTCAGTAAACTTGAACCTTGCAAATTCCCAGTTTCGATTCTTATTGATATATGGCTCAGTAATAATCAACCCGCGAATTGTCGCTAATTTCCGTTCCTCGCTCTTGTCATTCCCGCGAAACTTGTCCCCAAGGGAGCGGGAATCCATTTCTAATTTTTCCTCCTCGCTCTCTGTAACTAATACCTTTTCACCGCCGACAAAATTGCTGATGTCATTGCCTCTCAGCTGCTCATAGCTTCTCAGCCGAACCGCACCAAGACACACAAAGCAAACCAAAGCCGTATAGGCCAATATGTTCGGCAGTTGTTCCTCTTTCCCGACATACGACATACGATATACGACATACAAAATAATCGTTGCGACTGCGCAAGCCCCTGCGGATACCAGCCAAACCCAAACCGGCAAATTGAATGTGTCTTGTATTAAAATTCCTGCGATTAAACCCACGGCTGCAAACAGCAGGGGGGTTGTGCTTACAATCTGCTTGTGATAATTTGCGAACCCCCCGGAGAGTTGCTTATCTATCAGCTCTAATTTCCGCTGTATGTCGTCCATTAAGGGGACAACTTACAGGCAGGAGTTGGCCGAGGCAAGAGTTATCTTGTAGTGAGTTTACCTGCCGGAGGTAAGTAAAATTGGGTTTGTTTGGCTTTGTTTTTGGCGTTTTATCGAACGCTCTTTTTTGTTATTAGTAACTGTGTACACTGTGGTTATAAGTATTTTCGGCATTTCTGAAATTGGGTTTGTTTTGCATAATTTGTTACTTTTGATTGATTCTTACTTTGCGCGCACAGATGGCGCAAGCCGCTTGGGGCTTTTCAAAACGGATGGGCAATATGAACTTGTCAAAGGGCGTTAAGTAAACAGACTCCCTACCTAATAAATGCGCGGAGATGCGCGAATGATGCGAAAATTATGGGGTTTACGGTGGTGAGGTTTTGGCTAAGTACTTACAGCTAAAGGGATAAAAAAATTTAGATTTTGCCGTTTTGGGTATGCATATACCTGCGCTTTTGATTGATTTTTACCAACACTCTCCGGAAGCACTACTTGAAAAATGGTGGCTGTCCCCTAGTTTTCTAATATCGATTTGGAGTTTCGTTTACCCGCAAAGGCACTGATGCTTTTATGTCGCCATCAATCGCCAAATCGATTCTGTATTGTCCATATTGTTTAAACTCTAATCTTTGAATATTAAGAATAAGATTAGCAACTGACGAGTCAAGATTAGGCGCGGTTTTCACAGATATGCTGCCTTCAAGTTTAGGCCCAATATTTCTACCATCCTGGTCAATTATTTGGATTTTTACAGAATGGCTGCCATCTTCGATTTTTTCAAATCGTATTCTTGTTACGACCGAGCAAGCCGGGTGTATAGCGGGCGATTGCTTAGCCCAAATGTTATCGAAAGCCCCCAAAATATTCAGCTTGCCCTGCTGATCGGTTGCAGCATCACATAATAAAAAAGCTTCGATATTCATTCTTCTTTCCTTTACCCTGTATCAACGTTTCACTATTTTTTTCTTTCCGCCCATATACGGCCGAAGGACCTTTGGTATGGTTACTGAGCCATCGGCGTTCTGGTAAAGCTCCAGAATAGGGATTAGTATTCTCGGCGATGCAATCACGGTATTATTCAACGTATGGCAGAACTGGGTTTTCGATTTTTCCTTCTGTTTTCTGACTTCTGATTTCTGACCTCTGTCCTCTGATTTCTGACTTCTATACCGCAGGTTCATTCTTCTTGCCTGAAACTCATAAAATTTGCTTGCGCTGTGCGTTTCGCAGTAGTTTTTGCGGGACGGCATCCACGCCTCGATGTCGTATTTTTTGGCCTGACCCCTGCCCAAATCGCCGGTGCAGACGTTGGCAACCCGGTAGGGCAGTTCGAGTGCTCGCATAACCGCCTCAGCGTTGGCCAGGATTTCCTCGTGGAATTTATTGCTGACTTCGGCGCTGTTTTCGCAGATGACCACCTGTTCGACCTTGTCGAACTGATGGATTCTGTAAAGGCCATAAGTATCCTTGCCCGCCGCGCCTGCTTCGCGCCTGAAACAACTTGACATCGCCACATATTTTTTCGGCAGCTCCTCGGCCTTCAATATCTCGCCCATATGGTAAGCCGTCAGCGGTACTTCCGCGGTCCCCGCAAAGTTAACCTTGATATTTTTCCATGGGTCATCCAATAAAACCTCTGTTTTTGCATCATCCCTGTCTTCCTGAAACTCAGGCCTGGGTTCGAAGTCTATCCCTGTCGTTTCTATAGACTCTAATTGTCCTTTCGTTAGGTATATCTGGAGGAAGTTGGGAGGAGACATAGAGGTTAGCAGATCTGCTCTTGTCCGATATGTTTGGTCCTCAGAGCCGGGGAAAAAACCGGTCCCTTCCATTGCCTCATCGAACATAAGGAGCGGCACCGAGAACGGGACATAACCTTTACCGACCATAAAGTCCATTGCAAACCGAAGGACCGCCCAGTGCAGCAGTGCCCCATCGCCTTTCAAGACGTAATTTCTCGTCCCTGCTAATTTCACGCCCCGTTCGATGTCTATGATGTCCAAAGCCTGACCTAATTGAACGTGGTCCTTCAGCTCAAAATCAAACTTGCGGATTTTGCCTTCTTTTCTTATCTCAACATTTTCAGTATCATCTTTGCCGACAGGCACATCATCATCAGGTGGTTGCGGCACCAAATACATAAGCTCTTTGAATTCCGGCTGAAGTCTTTTTAGCTCGTTCTGAAATTTTGCTTCGTTTTTCTTGTGTAGACTCAGTTTGCCTATAGCATTGGTTTTTTCGTCGCTGGATAGTCTTGGTATTGATTTACCGAGCTTGTTTTTCTCGGTGACGATATACTGTAGTTGCTTTTTGTTCTCCTGAATATCAGCATCTACGGTCAGAAGATGGTCAATATCAACATCGAAGTGTTTATCTTTTGCTGCTTTTTTGAATTTTTCCGGATTTTCGCGAATTTGCTTTATACCGATCATAATTTGTATCCAAATCAGGTTACCAGATTATCAGGGTATCAGGTAGTGGGTACCAGTTTATCAGGTTATCAGGCTAATTTTACCTTTTTGCACCTTTCTTCTCTCTGATATACCGAGTATAACCATTGATACCCCGAATAACCTCTTCGTATTCTTCTACCCATTTTTGTGATAGCTCAGAATCTAAATAACCTTTGCCTGATATTTTGCGTATCTGGTTTTGGGTCTCTCCGGCTTCCTTTCTTGCTATATTAAATCCCTTTATCCTATCATTATAGTAATATGCAGTATACCCTTCGGCAATATTATCACACACTGATGATGAGCAACGTTCAATCTGGTCTCTCAACCTAAACTTTTCGTCCCTCGGTAACGTTTTGCAGAATCTGTGGACTTCCTGCATAAGTTTATGTGCTTTCTGCCATACCCAAAGCTTTTCAAAACCTGCCACCGGTTTTTCCTGATATTCTGATTTCCTGGTATCCTGCATCCTGGTTTCCTGATGACCTGATACTCGCCTTGGATCTTTAGCCTTTCCACCTTTTGATAATCACTACGTTGTTCTGTCCTCCGAACCCGAAAGATTCGTTCATTGCGATATCAACCTGCATCTTTCTTGGCTTACTCGGGACATAATCCAAATCAAGCTGCGGGTCGGGGTCGTTTAAATTCATCGTCGGCGGAACTATATTATCACGAATTGCCAGCACGCACGTAATCAATTCCGCAGCGCCTGCCGCCCCGATTAAATGGCCAAGCATACTCTTAACACTGCTGGCAGGGATATTTTTCGCTTTTTCCTTAAAAACCGCCTTAATCGCCTTGGTTTCTATCGAGTCGTTTTCCATTGTGCTTGTGCCGTGTGTGTTTATGTAATCCACATTGCGGTAGCTAATCCCTGCATCGGCTAATGCCCGGCTGATTGACTGTATTGCGCCTCTGCCTTCCTCGTGCATATCGGTAACTCTGAACGCATCGGAGCTGCTGCCGTAGCCGATGACCTCAGCTAAAATTTCCACC
>CAYYFT010000029.1:0-13670 GCA_964471015.1 uncultured Pirellulales bacterium
CTTGAAGCCTCAGTGCAACTTCGCCTTTCACCTTGGTTTCATCATACATATAGTCTAATTGTAAATACTTACCCACCAAATCCAACAAATCTATGATATTAAGCCTCTCGGGCAAATCCAACTCAAGCATTTCATTCCCATCGGCAATGGACTTCGGCCCGTATGAGCCCCACCCCTGTGGCAGGGGCGAGGGCGAGCGGACCTCCGAGATTGGCTCAGCAACCTCGGCTCCCATTTTACGCTCTGGTCGCAGGGAATCCCTAAACGCTCTTTTTTGCCTTTGGGGACCTCGCAAAACGGGGCCCGGCTCAGCCTTCGGTTCCGATTCCAGTTTCTCAGCAGTGCCCTCATCCACGCTTCCAACAGCAGGTAGATTCGGTTCCACCGCAAGGTGTCCTGCGGTGCTATTCTTAGCCTCGGCAATAGAATTGAGAAGCTTATTGAAAAGCCCATCCGATTCGTCGTCTTCTGCACCTGCGGCAGTCCTAAGGACTCTTGACGGAGAGCTATCGGCCTGACCGGCAGGCTCAAAAGAAGCGGCTGCTCTTTTAAACTCAGCCTCTGTGACCGTTTCTGTTTTCGCTCCGCTTGCACCATCCATCTCAGCCGATTTGTTCGGCTCGGAGCCTTGCAGAGCTTGTGCTTCAGTGCTCTGTAGCTGCTCGATAGCGGAAACAATCCTTTCAAGCTGCCCAACTGGAGCAACAGCTATTACTACATCCCCGTGGACGTCTATAATTGCCCTGGTCTTTGCAGTGTTGCTTGGCGGATTGGAGAAGGTCCCTATTGATATGTCGCCAATCTTAGCTGCTACTTGCTCATTAGAGGGAAGATTCTCGACCTCTGAGACGGGAAAAATCGCTTTTATATAAAAAAGTTCCTCTGCATCAACAAGCTCCAGAATAGCGCTCGCTTTAACCAGCTCCTCAGAACGAGCCGTCACCAAAAGCGCATTAACGCCGGGAAGCTGCGAAACTGTGCCGACCCCGGCCTCTGCAAGATATTTTTTGCCCTGCTCGGCTGATATATGTTTTAAGGAAAAAACCCTGTGTCGGGACCCCGCTTTGCGGGAACCCTCCGCAGCTTCAGAAGCAGTACCTCCCTCCACCCCGTTAGAGCCTTTTTCCTTCGGGCCTCTAACGGTGTCCACGGCAAAAAGACAACTGCCGCCCAGAACAACGACAGTTACTGCACAGATAAAAATAAAAACCTTTGCCTTCCCACGGCCTTGAAATTGCCGCTCTGCCACCATAGCTTACTCCACAGTTCGCCCCGTTAGAATTGAAACGTCTAAGGTCTCTGTTCTGTTATCAGTAAGAAATTCTAACGGGGTAAATCTCAATACTTATCGGACATTGTGCCGAAAACTACTAAAATAACTCCTTCTTTCACAAACCCTTACGTAAATATTCGCTTAAGTCTCCAACTGCGACCAGCTCGAATACCCATACCCGTCATATTAATTCAGACACAGAAAACACCGAAAAGTTCCTTATTTTCAGCTAATAATCCGCTTAGGACCCCCATTTTGCGACTTATCGCAGGGACCTAATCAAAGAAACTTAAAACTGAAAACTCAAAACTACTGAAACCCCTTATCTATCGGCAAAAACAAGGGAAGCAATAAAAGCACAATAAAAACAAATAAGCAAGACCTGCCCGACGGACAAGCCTCTGGGTAGGCGGGCTTGGCACACCTTAAAGTGTAACATCTTCGGGGGAGGCTGGAATTAGATGGCTGCTGCCTTTTTCGCCACCTGTGGCAATCCTTGGGACTCCGCCGTTAGGCGTCCCCAAGCGGACTTACGGAGAGCTAACGGCTTTAATATCGGCTTTTTTGCGTGCCGGCGAGCAGGGACCCGCCTTCGTCCCGATGAAAAAGGGACTACGGACGGACAAGCTGTCCACCGTTAGGTGTCCCAAGTGGGACTTACCCCGAAATATTTACATCATTCAGATTTGGTTCAATCAAGTTTGCATCACTTTCAGTTCTATCATCCCCCCGTTGAACGTTCTCCTTTAACCCTCGGCCCAAACGGCCCAGCCTCTCTGCTTCTTCGGCACTTATACGCATAGTTTCAAGCTTGGAAATAAGTTTTTCACTCGCCGCCGCAGCTTCCTCAGCCTTGGGGCTCGAATCAGTTTCACCAGGTTCAGCATCCATCTGAAAAGCTTCCGCCAACCCCATTTCGGCCAGCAGGGCATCCAGCTCAGCTAAGGCCTTTTCCCTCTCTTTCGCTAACACTGCTTTTTCTTCGGCGTTCATCTGAATTGACGAGTCTTTCTTGAGAAGACTTCTCTTTTTAGGCCTTTCCGCCACAAGTTCGAAAGTACTCTCGCCATCCCGAACAACTACAAGACCGTCTTTTACCTGCTCAATAATTAAATGCCCCACCTTGCTGAATTGTCTTACCCAGCGACAACCCTTGCCCGGCTCGTCAATCAAGGCCAGCGACAACTCCGGGTGTAACGCATGACGACTGGTGCCGACAATCCTAAATTTAGGTGAAACAGACCTGGGTCTGGGTTCGCTACGGGGACGGGACACCGAAGGTTCTGTCTTTGGCTTAGGGGGTGGATTCAAATACAACGCAAAAGCTTCTGCCTGCTTTACAAGTGGCGAGATTTCCTGCTGGTTGTCCTTGACTTTATCGCCCTTAGCCTCCTTGAACTGCTTTATTACGCCGGCAGAATTCAAAAATTGCTCAATTTGCTTATCGCCGCGAACGCCAAAAACCGCAGGAAAAACAAAAAAAACAACCGCTAACACCACCGCTATAATACTTGTTATCCGCAATGTCTTTATCATATAGCTCTTCCAGGCCTCCTTATTCTTTGACATCGCCGACAACATTTGGTTCCCTCCAATGAACTATTTTTCCCAAATAAAGCTCCTGCCCGACGGACAAGCCTTTGGGTAGGCGGGGCTCGTTCCCTCCATAGTCAGCACTCTGTTCAGGTGTGTGGCAATCGCCGAAATCCAACATCGGCCCAACAGTTTCGGACGTTCCAAAGATGATGCCTGCTATCTTATGCGCAAATAGATTCTCTAAATGAAAACTATTTACTCTCCGCAAATACTGCGTCCAGCATCTCGTCAAGCTGAGGGGGTTCGATTTCCCAGGATTTGACCACCAAACCATCCTGTATCACCACAACCAAAGGGGTTTGAATATACCAGTCCTTCCTCGAATCGAGCTTGCCTCGCAGGCATGGGGTATCGACTGGAACAATACTATCTTTCTCTGAAGCATATGGAGGAATTTCAATAAATGCGAACCGTATCGAGTCCTTGTTGCCGGCCATATCGCGGCTCATCTGGTCGTATAGTGGAATGGCATCATCACAGGTATCACATTCGGTACTATAAAGCACTACGATGGCAATATCCGACCGTAGGGAATCGGCAATATCGATATACTTGAGCATCGACCATTCCTCGCTAACCTGCTTTTCGCCCGGAGGTTCTTTTTTAATCCATTCTCTGGGTCTTACCACCTCGTACTTGTCTGTCTTATCGGGTGGCTTATTGAATATCAGAACCGGAACGATAACACCAAGTATGATAAATGTCGGTATAGCAACGCCAAAGAAATGTTTCGCCGAAGGCCACGACGGTGGCAGGAGTTTGTAACCCTTTGGCCGGAAAATCACCAAGCCAAGAAAAAGTGGTATATCAATCACCGAAAGGGTCACCCATGGATTGACGTGAACTCTCCCAAAACAGCCGCAGGATTCTGCCCCGATAAATCCTTTTTGCAGCGTTACCACTATAAACAACCCGAAAGACAGCACCGCAGCCACCCATGCCGCTTTCTTGAACAGTCCGCATACAAGCCATATTCCCAGGCCCAGTTCCAATGGTATCTGGATTAAAAAGAACTCCCACGACTCCCAGAAACCTTTGCTGATAATCGGTTCGGTTAGCAGATGATGGATTTTCAGCACGGTCGCGACGATAAGGACCAATCCTGCCACGACCATAACGATTTGGTTAGCTATTTTCACAAATGAAGATTTCACAAAAAGTTCTCGCAACTCACAAGCCGCTCAAGTTGTCCGCTGGAACAGCCGCAGGGCTTCGCACCAGGTTCATTGCCGGTTAGAAAAACCATAAGAACATTATGTGGTGAGCGCAATCGAACCACAGCCGGGTTCCTGTCTTGCGGCTTATGCCAAGTCAGCTTTTATCACCTACCCATCAATTAGGCGCGAGCCCCGCCCCTCGGAGGGGCTGAGTGAGCATATGCTCAATTAGTAGGGGGCGACTTCTCTGCTTTTCTTAAATAGAACATCCTGCAGGCAATTTTCAGTCTCTCGCCGCCTTTTATATTCACAAAAAACACATCCGTGAAAATACTTTTTCGGCCTTTTTCAGCAGCAGGAGGCGTTATCTCAAGCTCAAACTTATAACGATTGTCTTTTCTTTCCTGGCTTAAAACCTTTATAGCGCCTTCTTGCGTCGATGTCGACTCAACCTCGAAATCCTCATCATAGTTGCTGAGTATCCAGACCTTCTTTGTTACCGGCTTTCCCTGCTCAGCCTTGTAAACAATAAGGGACGGCGGAGTAATCTTAAATCTCGGCAGCGCTCTAAAAGGGATAGCGACCACACTGTTTTCTGGATGAGTCAGGGTAATTTCAATACGCCCATTCAATCCTTTTTGCAGTTTTTCTATATTGACCTTTGGTTGAAGAACAAATTCTGTTGCTTTCACTGAAGAATCATAATCAGCGGTTATAGGCTCTTCTGTCGGCCTGAACCGTCCGATTGTCTTGAACTGCTTTATCGAAAACGGCTGGCCATCAAGACTTCTAATCGTAATCGTCGGACAACCGGCGTTTTCCTCGTTAAGCGAAAGGTCAAGTTTATTCGGCTGGTAATCAATTTTCGACACAATGTTGCCCCTTACGGTCAGTTCAACCTTGGGCTTCGCCTCATCGTTACTGGATACAAACAAATGTTTCCTTGTCGAGCCGGGCCGTTTGCTCGCATTGTACTTCACTTTCAAAACCCCGCTCTCGCCCGGTTCATATTCCCTTTTCACCAGTATATATGGCGTACAGCCGCAGGTCTTGCTAACCTTTGTTATTTTCAACAAGCTGTTTCCTGTGTTTGCAAATTTAAACTCACAAACATTTCTTGACCCAGGCCCAATGTTGCCGAAATCGTGAACCACTTTTTCAAACGTAATTTCCGGCCCACGTTTACCAGACTTAGGGGCAGTTTCAGCTTTTGCCGAATCAGTCGCCGGTTCGGGCACTGTTAACTCAGGTTTAGACTTCTCTGTCGCCACAGCCTGCTGCTCTTCACAGCCAATCTGCAAAAGGCAGGCAGAAGCGACAATAAGGATAGTTAATATCAGACAATTGCGTTTCATATTCTCATCTCCAATCAAATTACGATTCAATTTATAGTTCGTTCACAAGGACCTTAAGTTTAATAAAAAAGACGTCATTAAGCAAGAGATTTCCAATCAGATATCGCAAGGGTAGGGCTTACGTTGACTTTGCAGAAAATTAAAGTTTAGACGTTTTTTGCCGTAAAGTCGGCCGGCGTGGACTAATGCTGCGAAGAAAACGCCAATGCAATGGCGAACAAATAGCTCCATTCCGGAGCTACTGGACTACTTGGCTTCGGAACATTTCTTGTGCGCTTTCTCAAAAACATACAGATTGTTCAGACAACACATGATTTTCCTTCTCTTCACGAGGCGGAATCCTTCGTTTCTAAAAAGGGAGATAATATACTCATTTGACAGTCCGAACTTTTCGCCTTCCTTTAGCCCCCTTTCACTCTGGTCCTGGTCCCACCACGCCAGTTTGTGGCGGACGGCTCCAATAAACGGTGATATCATTGTCAGCGCAACTCTCCCATGCTCCGAGAGTAGACGAGGTACGCCCGCTCAATGTTGCCAATTTATTTGCGCCCCGTCTCTTCAGTAAACTTCATCTTATCTTCAAACGACCAATATGCCTGTGTGCTTAACTTCTTGGTGGAGCTGATGAAACTCGGCCTCTTTTAAGCAGCATCAGTTGCATTTGACCGGATCTTGTAGGGTACACTGCTCTTTTATTCACCTTCAGCTCATAGTCTCTTAACAGATGCTCGATATTGTACTTTTCGCTGATGCCTTTCCAGTCCCGGGCGGTTAGAAAAGCATAAGTATAATCGCCTTTGAGGACATCTTCCCAGCTGCCATCGATGAAGTTGTCATAATCGAACTTTTGATTGAAAAACACGTTGAACATCCAACAATGCGACCTCACATCTCGACCCAGCATCCACGAGCGCTTATGAACATCTTTCGAAACCAGTATCTTCACATCTTTATCGAACCGAAGCTCGTTTGCAAAAGCTCGATAAGGTTCATATCGCCATTCGCTTTTCTTAGCTACAACCCTCTGCTTCAATAAGGTTAAATTACTGCTGAATGGAAAATAGACAATGAGAAACAAGCACAACGACGAAAGGAACAACGCCACCCCTCCACGTTTTCTGGACATTGCTCCCACAATCAAAAGCACAGTAGTTGACAACGGCATTATAGCATTTGCATAGAACTGTTCGGACGTTTCGAGTCGCAGACTTTGGGCAATATCAGCGTCCTTAAGCATAATAGCCCAGACAAGAGTGAAGGCCGCCAAAACCAGAACTGAGGTCATCAACAATTCAGGGATGTGTAGCTTGCTTATCATAGTGCGTGTTGAACTAGTTACGTTAAATTGGAAGAACTGAGCTGCCCAAACGCAAATACCAGCAATAGCAGGACTAAAGTACCAAGGATTGGCATGCCAGTGTCCACGCAGTAGTCCTTCGATATCCAGAAAAAACAACAGACCTATGGGAACCAGCCATGCTATCTTCCTGTGTTTGGCTGAACTTCTCCGGCCCATATTCCAGCCAATCAACAAATAGAGCAACGCTGGTGCAAGTAGAGGTTGTAGAGACAAATAAGTATACCACGTCATAATTGGCTTCGGATACTTTAGGACCTCGAAATTAAAGGCAAATAGCAAGCGCAGATTTGAGAGACTAACAGAATAGAAAAAGTCCCCCATAAAGATCAGATCCATTAGCATCAGTAGCACACAGCTGGCGAGAATACCAACGCAGACCCAGCCGATATCCCTGACAAATCCGCCGATGCTGCGGGCTCCCCTCTGGTCTTCTCCCAGTCCGAAAAACAAAACCGCTAAACAAATTCCCGTTTCTTTCGATTTCACAGCCCAGAAGAATATCAGCCCCAACACTGCGATAACAAGCTGCCGATGTTTCCTCCTGCCTGCAAGAAAAGCTAGATAGACAAATGTCGCTAACATAACCAGAAACATTACGGTAAAGTCCGCCAGCGTGCATCCCACAAGTCGGGTAAAAACCGGCTGCGCACAAAACAGCACTACTGCCACCAGCCCGATTATGCAGCCCCTTTTGCCTGCGAGCATCTTCGCACACCAGTACACCAAAACGCACGTAGCGAAAAACAAAAAGCACCAGTAAATCCTGGTTCCGGTTAAAGCGTCACCCGCTATCCAGAAAAAGAACTTCTGCAGATATACATGTCCGTAACGATTCAGCACCCATGCCTGTGGCGTTGTGTACTGCGACAGATTCATATAAAACAGGTCGTCCCAGTTGATTGAGGTCCCGACGTAGGGAAAAGTCCACATACCTGCCAGCGTAGCGACCAAAGGAGCCAAGATATAATCAAGCCAACTTAGTTTGAACTGTTCTTGTTCCAATTCCAACTCTGTTCGAGTTACCGACGCCGTTTCTTTCTGTCTTGAACTTTTACCTGAATCTGGGCGTTTATCCTTCTTCATTTTGTTTGCCTTGTTTTTCGAATTGGCCTTTCCCTTGAATTTCTAAAAATTCCCACAGGTCAATCAATTAAAGCATTTAATTTCTCCAAATGCTGTTTGCCGCCAAAAGAGCTACTGGACTTGCGCCCGCATTTGGCAGCACCGCAGCTTCTGTTGTGCCGCTTGTGTAAGGTACTATTAGCCGGGAGCAAAAAGCGTCATTCGGCCTTATCATCCGTTTGACCCTTTTGCTCGCGTGGTTTATTAGGATTTTGCAGAGCTAATGTGCGCGACAGCTTGGTTATATCAGTCATCAAAACTATAGTTCGCCGCCAAAGTGAAATAATAAGAAGTAAAAGGAAAAGGTGGGAAAAATAAAAAACAAGGTCAACACCTCGGCCAACTCCAATAAAATTCGCTATAAGAGTTGAAAGGTCCGGGAACAAAACCAACGTTAGCAGAATAAAAAACATTAAAAAAGCAACAACTCTTTTAATAACAGTCAGGGATTTCTGGACCAGGAACATTCGTAAAACAATCAGAAGAAAAAGTATAAGAATAATTTTAACCGGAGTCATTTTTTGCCTCCTATCAATAGTTCAAACAAAATGTTAATAGAATTGAAAATGGATTGTCCCTTAGCTTTGGAATAGGTGGTGTATCGAATCTTAACCGGCACTTCACGATAGACAAGCTTATTACGCGCTATTTCCGACAGAATCTCGGAGGCATGTGCCATTTGGTTCTGAGTGAGCACAAGTTTTCTAACAGCTTCAGCTCTGAAGGCGCGTATTCCGTTGTGAGCATCTGTTATCTTCAAACCGGTTGTAATCCTCGTCAATACGGTGGCTAACTTCAGAAGTATTCTTTTCATTCTGGATATCCCCTCTGGTGCCGATGTCAAAAAACGGGAGCCCAGAGCGACATCAACCTGGCCATCCACCACCTCATTTACAAGCGTGCCGATATCCTGCGGACGCATCTGTCCGTCAGCATCGAATGTAACAACAACCTCTGCCTTTTGCCGCAAAGCGTATTCTATCCCCGTAGCAAGAGCCGCCCCCTGTCCGAGATTGACCGGATGGCTGAGCACATGCACAGGCAAGTTCCTGGCTATCGCAGCTGTACCATCGGAAGACCCATCATCAACGACAACAACCTGATATGACGGATTGTAATCCAGCAACTCACGAAGTACTTCTACGATGACTTGTGCCTCATTATAAGCCGGAATGATAACCCATACCGATGAAGAATCCATGTGGAATTCCATAAAAGAACCAAACGAACCTTTAAAAATTATGTCTCAGCGAAACCTAAACCCAAAATACCAATATAACCGCCAACACTCAAGGGAAAAACACAAGCCGATACTCGGGTGAAAAGGCACGTAATCGATTCAAGCGACTTGTTTTCCAAAACACTGTGAAATACCCACATCAGAATTTAAAGCTCTGTTTATGGCTTTTTATAAACCGTCCACAAAACATCTTGAAATACTGAGACCCATCCGGTTACTCCGGGAAAACCGTTGGGCACAATAATGTAATCTGCTCCGGACTCTTCAGCTAAGCTCAGCAATCTCGATACATCTCTCTTGGCCGTAATCCATTCCAGCTCCTGCTGATATTTAGCCCAAATGGTCAGAGTTCTCGGCCCATTAGAACGTGCAACACCTCCACATTCCTGTGAACTGACCATGCTGCGCAGAGCATATATACGAAATGGGGACATAAAACGATGCACAAAAAGAAAAAGGGAGTCCTTCGGCGTATTCTGGCGAGCCCAGGTGGCGACTTGCGCAATGCTGGTATGCCAGCCGGCGATTTCTATCTTTTCGCCGCCAAACAACGCACCAGCCTGTCCAGTATTGTAATGCCAATGTCTCCACGGGTCCTGTGAATTGTTCTTAAATGGCGGTATAATAGCCACTATCATAGCACTGACGATAATCAAAATGCACCGGTCCCGCAGCGTGAACCGCCTGAACAATTCAGCCAACAACCAGCAAATATAAATATATAACACCAGGAATGCGTATTTATGCCCCCGCATTAAATTGTCCCAAAACGGTTCTATCTTAAAGTGAGCACAAATCAGCTGTGCGATGTACTGAGCCACAATCGTTCCCACAAATGCTAAAAGGAAAAAACACACCATCCAATTGTCAAACACATTTCGTTTTTCTTTCCGCATACACCAAGCGATTGTGGCCAAAAACAACAGCCCAGCAAAACCAAACGCTAAAACCTTGGCCCAAATACTGGCCGGCAGAGGGAAAAATGACATTTGACTGAAGCGATATTGAAGTGCGTTCATATATTCCTGTAACTGCTGTGGTGACAGCTCGACAACACGGCCGCTTCGAGTAAACATATAAACATAAATATAAGGCAAGGCCCCCGCAATCATCACAAAGCCCCCAACAACCAAACGCAAAATCCTCTCTCGATTATCCCAGCCGACCAAAAACAATGAGGACCAAATCAAAAGAGCAAAACAAAACGCGCTCGGTGGATTAAGATTAAACAGTATGCCAAGGACAAAAGAAGGAATCAACAGCTTCCAGCTATCACGAAACTTCCAGAATAAGACGAACAGTGCCGGAGTGAAAACAAGAACAAAGCTCCGCGGCTGAACGGCCTGCAAACGGTCTAACCCCCAATAGGTGCCGCCCATACTGTCCCTCCATATCAAAGAAGCCAAAGTAACCAAAACAGCCGCTGGCACAGACCGGGTAAGATAATACAGCGTTCCATACATCACTAAAAGATAGGCAATTGACAGCGGAAACTGAATCACACGATGTCCGCCGATAATGCCAAATCTTTTGATAAAGCTGCTGATTACTCCACGCGACAAAGGAGGATAGTATTCAGCCGTCCTGCCGAAAAAAACCGTGTCCCTGGTAAAATTATCCGGATACTCTTTTGAGAGAATCATTGTAACTATATTCATCTGGTCGGGGTGTATCTGCGGCACAGGGTTCAGCAGCCAAACCCAAATCGCAAAAATAACGCAGACCACACCAGCCAGAACGTGCAAACCCCAATGCACCGAAGAGCGTTGCTCATCTATTCCAAAGAAATCGTCTTTGGCTGCATCTTTTTTTGTAATTTGTTGTCTGCTTATACCACGCTTTTTTGAGGGCATCTCAACTCCCAACTGCTATTTGGAAAACAATAATCTTACTCCAACACGAGCCTTGGTCCAGAGTTCTTTGAAAGACCGGATAGCAAGCACTTGGCGGCCAAGACGGCTTGGACGGCCATAAAATGCCCGATACGCCTCTAACCGTATGTCCTCTAATTGCTCCTGTGTAAAGTTTTCCGTCCAGGCCGGAGGTTGAAAATCCTCAACCGGATTGGCAGCGAAGTCTCGCCAATAGTCACGCTCGAAAAGACCCTGTTCCAGACCCATATGATACAATTCGGTGCCGGGAAAAGGAGTCGTTATGGAAATATGAGCATAGTCTGCATAGCATTTGCGGATAAACTGCATTGTCATTTCTATATCCTCCCGTGTTTCGGTCGGATTGCCTAACATAAAATAAGACAAGCTGGTTATCCCAAACTTGCGGCACAACTTGAAGGCATTATGGGCTTGTTCGACAGTAATACCTTTCTTCATTATCTTAAGGATGCGGGGGCTGCCGCTTTCGACACCGATATGAAGGCGGGCAACACCGGCTTCCTTCATTGCTTTGACAACCTCAGCATCCAAATTATCTGCCCTCGCACGAACATCCCACTGCACATTAAGGCCGAGACGCTTAATCTCATCCCGGATTTCAAAAATCCTCTCACGTCTAATGGTAAATGTATCATCATAAAGAAAAATTTCACGTATCCCCCGTTTCACACAGTCTTCCATCTCATCCACTACGCTGATAGCACTTCTATAGCGAAAGGTTTTGCCGAGATGAGGTCGGTCGCAGAAGATACACTTCATAGGACAGCCGCGACTGGTCATCGCGGTGGTAATCGGGTTACGTTTTGCCAGTACAGACCAGTAGAGCGAAGTTTCGATCAGATCACGGGCAGGCTGTGGCAGGCCGTCCAGATTTGCCTCCAGGGCCCTCGCTTGCATCGTGCTGATTTTGCCATTGCGCATCACCGCCACCCCCTCAACATCAGCTATGTCCCTACCCTCGGCCAATGCGTTTACCATCTCAGCAAAAGCCCTTTCCCCTTCGCCCAACACCAGCGAGTCTACACCTTCGATGGAAAGCGTCTCTTCAGGATAGAGGTTTACATGTGGACCGCCAAGGCTGACATGCGCTCCGGGGCAAGCAGACTTTGAGCTGCGCATAGTGGCAATGGCATCAATAAGAGTAAAAGTCATAGCCTGGATGCCTACAACATCAGGTTTGCTCTGAGCTATATGCGCTGCGATATCCTCCTGCCTCAGATGCAGAGCCAACGTGTCAAGCAATTCAACCTCGGCATCCGTCCACGCCTTCAGGCCAGCCGCAACGTAAAGCAATCCCAGCGGCGGGTACATACCTGTTTCGGTGTCCACCGACTTGGGCACATTGGTTGTAATCATATGGTCGTGCGGAGGACGAATAAGCAATACTTTCATAACGTGGTCTCGGATAATTGTAGAATATATACCATTAAGCTCAATTCTGTAACCGACATCGAATTATAACATAAATGCGTCGTGTTTACAACCGCTCATGGCGTTCCCTGCGGATAGCAGATACCTGGTCCGTTAGCAAACCGAGCATAAAGATAATGACAGCCGAGATTCCAAGGAAAACGGCGCTGGCGGGGATCGCCCTTCGGTACAGAATAAGGTTAAGTGTAGTCATAACGACTGCAAGAAGTATTAAAATACCGCTGACTGGCAGGAATACGCGCAGCGGGTCAAAAAGCACCGTAAGTCTCAACATCAGCATCATAGTCTCCGGCCCATGCTTGAGTTGCTTGACTGTGCTGGTGCCTACGCGTTTGGTGGTTTTGATGGGAATCCATTTTATTTGATGGTTGCCTTTTAACATAGCGAATGTGGATGTGGTCGAAAACGAAAAGCCTTGTGGCATTAGATGAAGATAGCGCAGTAAAACGTCACGCTTAAATGCCCGAAAGCCGGAATTTATATCAGGAATTTTTTCCTTAGCGAGGTAGTCAGCGAACCATTTTAGGATCTTTTTGCCGGGTCTGCGGTGAAGGTCTATGTGAGAACCCTTCGTCCGGGCGCCGACTACCATATCGCACTGGTCAATATGTTCCAGAAGGCGAGGTATATCATTTTGGTCTTGCTGGCCGTCAGAATCGATGAACACAACGATATCTGCATCTGTCGCTCTGACGCCCGATGAAAGACTGGCACCATAACCTCGATTTTGCGAATGTGTTAGAACTTTTGCTCCACGCTCTTCTGCAATCTTGCCTGTATCGTCGCTGGAGCCGTCGTCAATAACTATTACTTCCCAGCTATGCTCATTGGCCATTGGTATGAGCTTGTCAAGCACCTCACCAATAGCGTCTGCTTCATTATAGGCCGGCATGATAATACAGATTTTTTCTTCTTTAGTCACACGCATCCCCGTCAAAAAACAAAGCTCAATGACCCACAATCAAGTAAATCCATCGTCCATCCGATACTAAAACTTTACGCTGACTGTAAACAAAAAATACTCGCCTGTTGGTCAGAAAACAAGAAAAACAAAGGCCCTCTGGACGAAAAACAATTTACCTTTTGAGATTTTAACTGACCACACATAGCTTTACAACCGATATTTTCGCTATTATTATATTACAACGAAGCTGGAGCTTTGCCGGATTAAAGGCTATACAATAGGTGAAAGTGTTTTATGAAGAAAGAAAGTGTTTTAGACCGACCGAACAAAGCCTTTAGTT
>CAYYFT010000030.1:0-13361 GCA_964471015.1 uncultured Pirellulales bacterium
GAAACTATTTACACCCTCAAACCGTTGATTGCCCGAATCTTGTTGGTATGGTGAGAAGTTCGTCTCAAACCACCGCCCATCTACTCAAATTGTAATGGTTGGCTACCTAAATATAGTCCGATTCGGCAAAAAGTCAAGTTACACTTAAAAACCCCGCTTACAATACCATTAAAGCCGTTTCCGACCTATTTAGACACTTGGCCAAATAAGACTTAAGGGCGGTGTCCTAATTTGCTTGACTTTTTCAAAAAACTATGGTATAATAGGGGTGAAAGTGGGGCTTAAACATAAGCAACTCTGATATTAACACCAACAGGTATTATAGGGGAAACAGGCTTTTGGGGGTAAAATTTTCAAACAAATCCTATTTTAAGTCGTAAAAACTATCAGCAAATTGTGTGATTCTCTAAAAAATCAAAAAAATCAAAAAAAATTTATCGAATATAACTATCGTGTCGATAAACGGTTAAGCGCTTATCCCTTTATTCTGGGGAAAATTTTATAGCAATTTATTTAAAAAATTGAAAGATTATTCCCACAAAAGGGGCAGTTTTTAACTTGACAGAGAGGTGTCGATTGTTTAAGCTTTATGTGAGAACCAAGCCGTTCTCGGAGGAGGTCGATAATGCCGAAGGTTCGTAATAATTCAAAGGCACAGGGATTATGTGCGCCTAAGAAAACAATAGTCCGCAACAATAAATACTTTGATTGTTTTGTAGCTATGCCCTCATTTAAAAGCGGGTGTGTTGTGGCGCACGGACAAAAAGCTTCTACTGTTCGTCGAAAAGCCGTAAATAAAGGACATAAAACTCCTGTTGTAATTTACATACCACCTAAAGGCGCCGTCTGTTTATATTAAATGAGGTTAGTCAAACTTCCATTCAAAAGACTTAATGATGACTGGCCTTTACACCCCTGTGTTCCAATATTCCTATCTAATCCTTTAGATGGCTTTGAAATATACTACCATACTTATGCGATTATTGATACTGGTGCGGTTAGAACTGCAATTCCAGACTGGGTAGCACAAGAGCTTTGTCATTGCCACGAAAACACAGGAGTTAAACAAAAAGAAGACGCATTTGGCATAGTTGGTGTTGCAAGTGTTTATGAGCATACTTTCGATTTAGAAATTACTGGTTTTGAAGACAAGCCATTATATAATATTAAAAACATTAAATTTGATGTAATTGTTCCTAAAGATAAAAAACAAAATATTGTTCCCCCTCCTGTAATGTTTGGACTTGAGGACTTTGTATTACCCTACGTGGACACAATCAACTTCGCAAAAAGATACACTGTTTTCAGGTTTTAAGCCGAAAAGCTTAGTATCTCCTCAATGTTCCAAATATGCCCTGTTATGCCCGCTTTCATAGCTGGCGTCATTCTCAAAGACCTGTGAATCCGGCAGAAATTATAATAGGCAAAATGCAGATTCAGGGTTGCTTTTAGGTTATCAAATTTCTTGCTAAATGCGTTACTTAACCTCGTCATTCTCCGCAAGGACATTCTGAACGTTAAATTCGGTAGTGTCCTAATTTGAGAAATTCAAAACCGTCTTTGATAACACAACAAAGCGAATTGTAGGCTTGAACGATAAGATCAGAGCTAAGACCGCCAGAGGTTTTAAGGCATTGAATAAGATTTTATGCCGTTGCTGCTTATCCGAGTATATTAGAGGTGATGACAACCTATGCAATTTACGAAAAGTGGTTTAATAGCCAGCGGTTAGAAGAGCTTCTAAAAATCCGCCCACAATCCCTGGGACAGTTATAAAAAATAGTTGTTTTTGGCAGGATAAAACATATAATTGTAATTTGAATGGGTTTCTGTTTTGTAGGGTTCCCGTTCGCCATAAAACCAAAATTTCCAAGGAGACCAATGATGAGACAAGTCAAAATTTCCCACTGGCTGGCAATTGCTGTAGTCTGCTCACTTCTTCTGGCAGCAGGCTGTGCCCCTCTCGGTGAAGAAACCGCCAAACCCGGGGTCAAAACACCAGAAGCTACAGCAGGGGAGGTTGCCACCCTGGCGCTGAAGTTCAGCCCACAGGATTCAACAACTTATAAGGTAACGACCGAATCAGAACGGAGCATTAAATGGGAAGGGTCCCTTCCGGAGGAACCCACCTTCAAGGGCGGTCGTAACCACAACAGATTCGAAATGACCTTCGTTCAGGAGATACAAAGCGTCGATGATAAAGGCAATGCTACCGCAAAAATTACAGTCAAAGAGGCAAAGCAGTCCTATACAGCTAAAGGCGGTTCCACTTTCGAGCTTGACAGCTCCAATCCAAAAGACCCAAACCACCCGCTGGCAAAGTTAATCGGGCAAAGTTATACCATAAAAATCGCACCTACAGGTGAAGTTATAAAAGTTGTTAGCGCAGCAGAGGCACAACTTGCGGTCAGGGGAGGTTCCGTGCCACCAATAAAAGTTCTGAGACTGCTTAACTCAAAAGCAATCAAGGAACGACACGGAACCTTGGTCCTGCCGGACACCGACAAAAACCGACTGTACGCAGGCGACAGCTGGAGCAGCACAGAGACGTTTTCATTCGGTATGATGGGGGCAGAATCGTACGAAAAAATTTACACACTAAACAAAATCAAAGACCGGGATAATCAGCAGGTTGCCATCATAGAGATGAATGCTATTCCTGCCTCAGAAACGGCAAAAGGACAAACAGCCTTCGATTTTTCAGAAAGCTTCGATAATACCAAAACATATACCGGCGAGTTAGAGCTGGATTTAACTGCCGGCAAAGTCAAGGAATATCTTGAAAACCTACACTCAGAATGGATTGTTGCCCTTCCATCGGCGGAACAAGGAGCAAACAAAGAACCTGTTGTATTGACAATGATTGATACTCGTCTCTACCACCTCGAAAAAATTGATTAGAAATAGTTCATAGTTCGTTAGTCCACGAACCTGCTACTATCAACCAACTATGAACTCAATTAAAAGGAGTGAAGTTGAAAACCGCACTGACTATTTTCACGGTCGTTTTCCTGATTGTTCCTGCAGGATGCGAGATGAGAGTAAAGGAAAAACTGATAACTGTAGATTTCCAAAAGGGCCAGACTCTGCGATACAGATTCGTCTCCCACAAAGATATTGAGGTCAATTGGGGCCCAACGAAAAGCGGCTCTAAACAAGGTAAGAACAAGGTCGATAAATCCTCTGAGTCAATGGATATGGTCGTTGCCTATACGCCCATTCAAGTAAATCCCTACGGCCTTACAACCATCAAGGCAACCTGTGAATCGGTAAAAGTCAGGCAAAGTAGGCAGAAAGGCACAAGTAAAGATGCTGTAACAAGCCTTCCAGGCAAAAGTTTCACGTTCACCGTCGAGCCTACAGGCAAAATTGAGGACTATTCGCAATTAGAGAAGTTAATCAAAGAGATTGGCAAAAAAGCCTTCCGGCCAAAAAGCAAGAGAGGCAGGGTTAAAGAGCCCGATATGATAGGCGATTTTACCGCCACACAATGGTTCCTGTGGGACTCGGTTTCCAGCATAGAAAAAGCCACGGAAGGGGTCCGTATAGGTCAAAGCTGGAAGTCTCAACTGTCCATACCAACCCCAATGGTAACACGAAAAGCAAGAGACGTTACCTATACGCTCGATGAAATCCGCCAAACCGAAAAAGGGCAACTCGCCGTGATACGGAGCTCTTACTCACTTGCCGAGTCAGCTCACCGCAACTGGCCGTTACCTTATTCCGGCAGTTTCCAAATGAGCGGCAGGTTCGGGTTCCTAAGAGGCTATAAGTTCCTGGATTTGCAGGGCGAGGGCGAGGAACTGTTCAATATCGATGCAGGCCAAACAGAGCAATACAATCAGCAGTACGAGGTGCAACTGGAGGCATCTTTCCCAATGGGCATCAACATGAAGCCCCGGATAACTATCAAACAAAATTTGACAATGAAGCTTCTCGAATGACTGGTGATTGGCAACTGGTGATTGGCAATGGTAAATAAATTCACCATTCACCAGTTACCATTTAACCAATTACCGTTAGTGGAGGTAATCGCAGATTGGAACGCAAAAATCTATGGGCGCCATGGCGGGCCGGATACATCCAGGGCTTGAGCAAAAGCAGCGATTGTTTTATCTGTCATGATTTGAAAAAGCCACAGGATGACGATAAAAACCTGGTGTTATGGCGCTCGGACAGAAGCATCGTAGTACTAAATCGCTTTCCCTACAACAACGGCCATTTACTGATAGCACCAGCCCGACATATCCCCGACCTTGAGCAGGCAAGCGACGAAGAACTGCTGGAATTGACCAAGCTGGTCAGGGAATCGAAAAAGGCCCTTTCCCTGGCGATAAAACCTCACGGTTTCAATGTCGGGATGAACTTCGGTCGATGTAGCGGAGCAGGACTGCCCGACCACCTCCACATCCATATCGTTCCACGATGGGACGGAGACACAAATTTTATGAACGTATGCAGTGATACCAATGTTGTCAGCCAAAGTTTGACCGAGCTTCTCGAGCAATTAAAGCAGATAAGCAAAGAACACAACCTTCCCGCTTTATAAATATGTCTGAAGAACTAACCTGTTACGCAGTCGCTGAAACTTGCAGCCGTGGCCGGAGGTTCCCTGAAAAGCCGCATCCGTATCGTTGTGACTTTGAACGCGACCGCGACCGTATAATCCACTGTTCGGCATTTCGCCGGCTGGAAGGTAAAACGCAGGTGTTCACACCAGGCCTTGACGATTATTACCGCACACGCCTTACCCACAGCATTGAAGTAGCACAAATAGGAAGGACCATAGCCAAAATACTTCAGCTTAACATTAATCTCACCGAGGCAATATGCCTGGCACACGATTTGGGACACTCACCCTTCGGGCACACCGGCGAAAAAATCCTCAACCGTTTAATGACTGAATTTGGCGGATTTGAGCATAACCAGCAAGCATTGCGAATTGTCGATTTGCTTGAACATCCGTATCCGGATTTTACCGGCCTAAATCTGATGTACGAAACCCGACTGGGATTAATCAAACACCGAAGCCCCTATGATAACCCTCAGGACGATGCTTTTGCTGAGTCAAACTGCTCGCTTGAGGGACAGGTTGCAGACATTGCCGACCGCATTGCCGTGAACTCTCACGACCTTGAAGATGGTATGCGGGCCGGCCTGATTCGCAGCGAGCAACTAAAAAACATTGAAATATTCACAGAAGCACAAAGCAAAATAAAAGCTGATTTGATTGATGACTCAACTATCCACCGAACAAGGACAGCCAAAGCAATTATCGACATGCTCGTCAGCGACTGCATCGATGCGAGTAAAAAAGCTATCGCCGGCGCAGACCTGAAAACTGTTGACGACGTATATCGCCATAGTGAAAATTTAATTACACTTTCAACTGAAAATAACGCTAAGCTCAGTGCGCTGGAAAAGTTTTTACTACAAAGCTTTTATCGACATAAATCAGTAACACAAACAGCAAAGCAAGTTGAAAATTGGCTTGAGCAACTTTTTGAGAAGTTTTGTCGCAGACGAGAGTTGATGCCGGGTTACTTCCAACAATTGATAAGCCAAGAAGGTCTGCAGCGAACAGTATGCGATTACATTGCGGGTATGACCGACAGATTCTGTTTGAAAATGCTGAAAAAACCCCGACCGGAACCTGTCGATAATCTTTGACTTAATTTAGGTCTTCAGCTAACTTTCGACAACTATGAGAAGATTGCTCGTATCGTGTTTTGGTCTCGGCTGGCTGCCGGTTGCGCCGGGAACCTACGGCTCACTGCCACCAGTGATTATTTTTGGCCTGTTGTGTCATTTCGGCGTATCGGCCATATCAATGGCAGTAACAATGGCTGTCCTGGCTCTGGCCGGTTCCGTTGTTTGTGTCAAATTTGCTCCCGCTATAATCGCAGCAACCGGCAAAACCGACCCCCGAGAAGTAGTTGCTGACGAATTTTCCGGCCAGTCAGTTACGTTTTTATTCATAGCTGCAGGCCAGATTAGCAACATTTGGGTTGCAGGATTGCTCGGCTTTTTGCTTTTCAGGTTTTTCGATATTCTCAAACCCTGGCCAATCCGGAAGCTCGAAAAACTCCCTGAGGGATGGGGTGTTCTTTCGGACGACTTATTAGCGGGAGTGTTTGCAGGAATAGTCTCGCTGGTTTGTCTGGTTTTGTGGAGTAATTAGCGCGTGCTCGGAGAACGCTGATGACCGTAGAGTATTCTGTTAAAGTTTGCAGTGAACTGGAAAAGAGATGTCATCTCGCAAGTTTACATCGGCCAACACATATTGCTCGTTACGATACCGGCACCGAATTGCTTTATGATGTAACAGACATTACAAAAGCAAACGCTACGAAAGTACATCTGGTCGTTGAAGAATTTGTAGGTGGAGGATTCGCAGGCCAAGTTTACAAGGTAAAGCTCGTGGAGATTGACGGCGGGCCGATAGAAGGCCTTGAGGTTGCAGGCATTTATGCAATGAAGATTCTTATTCCACCTTCGGGATTTGCTCGACTGTTTCGCAATCTGCTGTATTGGGTTGGTTTCCAAGGACCGTTTCAGCTTCAGGTGAATCCGACGGCGTTAAGAACCGGGGCGCTCTGGCAAAAATTTATACGGCGCGGAGCAAAGATTAGTTTTGGTGATGAGAGAGCGATTGTAGATATCCATGCAACATTTGTGGACAGTAAGCTGGGCAGTTGCGGCGAATTGAGTGAATGGGTAGATGGGCGCACGTGGCGACTGGAAGTCGATGACCGGCTGGACTTACTGAAGCAATGGCGTCGCGGTAAGTTAGTTGATGACCAACAGCTTGGTTCGCCCGAATATCGGGCAAAGCGACGGTTTATGCGGGAATTCGTAAGCCTGCTGCACAATATGGGGGCATACGAATTTGCGAGGCAATATGAATGGTCAACCTGTAAAAGTCAGCCCAACTGTCTGAAACGCAGAGACACTACTAAGGATGAGCCATCTGCCGGACTGGTGGCGGTCGATTTCAGAGCGGGACTTGCACTTTTGCCGTTTCTGCCAATGAGCCCGGGTGATTTTAAGCTTATTTGGAATGGGTTAAAGCGCGGCTCACTGGTGCAGTTTGATAGAGGAAGTATTAAAAAACTTGAACAGTTTATTGAAGCACACAGCGATGACTTTTCCGATATGCGTCATACGCTGACGGAGTTGAAAGAAGCCGAGCAGGTGTATCGAAACTCCGTTCCAGATATCACTCACAATCACCTCAAGTTATTTTACAGCCCACGGCTGTGGTCAATGATGCTTGACAGTGCTGTTACCGGATGGAAGGTACGGAATCTGGTTGACCAAAGGTGCGAGCAGAAGCTGCGAAACAGCAAAATCCTGACGCTGCTGTTTTTTGTAATTGGGCTGATACCGTTTTTGGGCCGGTTTTTGCGGAGGATATGGTGTCGGCTGGACTGGCGCAAACACTACGGAGCAATGTTAACAAGTTGGGGGTATTTACAAAGGGCGTTTCGGGTAAAAATTACTGAGAAGATTATTGTATGGCACAGAGCAGGAAGGGTTGGCCCAAAGCAGGCGCTCAAGCTGGCAGAGCAACCCTGGCGATATTTTTGCCATTTGCCCTTTCTGGTTTTGATTTTTCCCGGCCTGCACAGATTTTTGACCGACTGGACGTTCTTCAAGGACAAGCTTTACTACCTCTTCGTGCGGCCTATAAAGCTCTATTTTAGTGCCGAACTTCGCGAAAAATGGCTGCGCGATATGGTCAATGAAAGCAAAAAGAAGCACATTCTGGCCAACCAGGATGCAGAGACGATTCTGTCTCAACTGGATGAGCCTTATATTCAACGATACCTCGTTAGTTTAGTTGTGCACCTTTTGACGTTACCACTTACTCAGATTGTCTCAGTCATTATAGCCTGGATATACTGGCGAAAGACCGGCGACGAACTCGGAGCTGGCGGGATACTGGTGTTATTTCAGGTAATCCCAATTTCTCCGGGCTCAATTGCGAGGGGCCTTTACGCTGTAGGAATCGCTATTTACGACCGCAGCTTTAAGGACTATAACATCGCTGTGTTTCTTAGTTTCTTCAAATACATTGGTTATCTGGCGTTTCCGATTCAGATGACGTATCATTATCCGGCACTTGCGCGATTTATGGCAGCCCACTGGGCGACCGAGGCAGTGCATATTGTTCCGGTCTTCGGCGAAAGAGGCGCACTGCTGGAGCATTGGGTATTTTGCCTGTTTTACAACTGGCCATTGACTATCCGGCGTAAAATGCGAAGGCGAAGGCAAGCCGAGATAAAGATAGAGAAATAAGTAACACCGAAGTGCGGGCTTGCCTGCTGCTGCCGCTGCAATTGTCTCTGGGATACCCGTTTTTGCGGTTTTGTCAATTATTGGAGCAGTGGTTATAAAGCTTGGACCGGCCTGGGCCGGATACAAAATAATTTTGGCCTGTTTTATGTTTTTTCTCTTGAGATAAGCTCGAAGCTGTGCAACAATTATCTTTCAATTAAAGGGATTTCGAGCAAGTCTTCCTGTTAACGATTTTGGCAAAAAGGGGAGTCAAAAATGGAAACAGAAGTCATATCTCCAAGACTAATCAAGATGGTAAATCACAAGTTCACCCGAAAACTACTGGCAAAGAGAATCGACGATTATATCTACAAAACTATAGTAAAGGATAATACAGAAGATTTAGAGAAAGTGGGGTTAAGAAAATATGAGTTTTTTTCAGCAATGCTGCGCTGTGTGGTTAGAAATGTAGATAAGGGCTATGTTTCGAAAGAAGTTATTAAAAAAATCATCGACGTGTTAGTTCAAAATAATCTTATTGGTGGAGACCAAAGTTACGAGCAGGCCATTGAGAAATTCGAAGAAAAATATGGCGAACCGCCGCCAAGTTTCATCGTCTTCTCTCCTACCCAAATATGTAACTTAAAATGCATCGGCTGTTATGCATCCTCAGCAGCAAACACTCCGGCTGCGATACCTTATTCTTATGTAGATAGAATAGTAAGTGAGGTCCACGACACCTGGGGAAGCAGGTTCATAACCATCAGCGGAGGCGAGCCATTTATGTACAGAAGCGAAGGTAAAACCCTCTTTGATATTTATCAAAAGTACAACGATATGTTTTTCCTCGTATACACTAATGGCACACTTATTAACGATGAGGTCGCCGAAAGACTCGCAGAATCAGCAAATGCCACACCCGCAATTTCAGTTGAAGGCTTCGAGGAAGAAACCGACAACAGGAGAGGTGCTGGTACATACAAAAAGATTCTCAACGCATTTGAATGTCTGAGGCAGGCGGGCGTGCCTTTCGGCATCTCCGTAACAGCAACAAGCAAAAATGCAGATATACTGCTAACAGATGAATTTTATGACTTTTACTTTAAGGAACAAGGTGCCTGTTATATGTGGCAATTCCAACTGATGCCGATTGGCCGGGGCAAAGACGAGCTCGATTTAATGGTTAGGCCGGAGCAGAGAGTTCAGCTTTTTAGAAAATGGGAAGAACTACTCAGTGAAAAAAGATATTGTATGGCTGATTTCTGGAACAGCGGCATGCTCTCAAGAGGATGCATCGCTTATGGTCGCAACGGCGGATACATCTATATCGACTGGCATGGCAATGTAACACCGTGCGCCTTCGTCCCTTACTACATAGATAATATCTACGATTTATATAACCACGGAAAAACCCTCTCTGATGCATTGTTCTCCGATTTTATGAAAAACGGCCGAAAGTGGCAAAGAGAATATGGCCTTGACAATCGGAAAAAACCGAAGAACTGGTTAATGCCCTGCTCTATAAGAGACCATTATGAAATTTTCAGAAATTCGATTTTGCCAAAAGGCGCAAAACCCGAAGACGAAAAAGCCAAAGAAGCTCTGGAATCTGATGAATACTTCGAGGTGCTAAAAAAATTTGACGAAAAACTGAAAGATTTAACTGAAAAAATCTGGGAAACGGAATATTTAAATGTATAATGAACGTCCAACTGGCTGCGTGGCTTTTAAAGTTTAAAACTTTTTCAGCAGGGCCGCAAGGGTGTGGTTTGTCCGAAGGGCCTATTTTGGAGGATTTTTTCCAATTATGTCAAACAGTTACAATTCTCTCTGCGACGATTTTTATCTCGATATGCACATCAACACCGAGCTGGACCTGCCGAGGCAGCGCGACACCGTCCTGGCCTTTTTTGAGCGAATACAAAAGCAATTTCCTTCTATGGGCTGTTTCTTCCGACGCGAAAATAACGAGTACTGTCTGGAAGAAGACCGCAACGCCGGCCAATACCGCTGGGTTACCCTCGAAATAGACCGTATCGGCTCTGGAGTAGTCAATCCCTCAAGCTTTGAAGATGCCTACAACCAGGACAGATTAGTAATCGAACTGGTACCCTATATGCTCAGCGTAAATCATCTTGATATCGATTCACTGGATGTTACTTTTGCTATGGATTTTGATTATGCAGGCAGCCACGATGAGGTTATTGCCGAGGCACTATTCGGCTCAACCGCTTTTAACTGCCTGCTGGATTTACCGGTGGCCAAACCTGTCGCATTTTCCCCCGCTGTGGTGGTAGCCATCTCCGACGACTGTCGTACACAGGGCAGAATTAGTGTAGAGTCCAAAACAAGCATCTACGAGCCCGAAGGAAGAAGACAGGTTGTAGATGAGGCGATAAGTTTGTCTTTTACAATCCGTCAATACCCTTCAAGCACAGAAAAATTTGATGCACTAAAATCTTTTGAAAATCAATGTCAACTGGCCGAAGAATTAATGGCTGAAAAAATAGTCCCGAACTTTGTCCAGCCACTAACCAACGTAATCGCGCAAAAAGGACTAACATAGGCCACGGAAAGGATGTTAGAATGGCTATCGAAGCACCAATAAGTAAATTCAAAAAGAACAATCTTAAAATCTACATTATTGTTTGCATTCTTGCAGCAGTTATTTTCGGCTATGATGGCTATCTGAGTAAATACAAATGGTCGAAGCGTTATAATTTCTATCAAAAGCACGTTATTAATAACGATGGCAAACTGGATTCCACAATGAATTTCAACCGAAAATCTCCGCCATTCTTTATCGGCGCCGCGGTGCTTTTGGGCGCTTATTTATTTGTAATTAGGAATAAAAAAATTATTGCCGACGAAAATGAACTTATTATTAACGATAAAGATAAAATTTCTTATGATTCCATACAAAAAATAGACAAAACCCGCTTTGGCTCAAAGGGTCACTGTATCATCACATACAAAGACGAAGATGGTCGCGAAATAAACCGCAAATTAAATGGTAAAACATACGATAATTTGGCAGCTATTTTAGATGAACTCGTGGCAAAAATCAGTTGAAATTACCGAAATAAAATCTAAAATTCAATCAGTTAACCGCAATAGACTATGTTGATAAGCTGTTGCGGTTTATCTTTGGGGTCTTTGATGATATATTTGAGGAACAGACATAGATGAATTCCTGTATTGTTGGCTTGCAGTGGGGCGACGAAGGCAAAGGAAAGGTCGTTGATATCCTTGCCGAGCAAAGCGATATCGTCGTCAGATACAGCGGGGGTGCCAACGCCGGCCACACCGTTATTATAGATGACAACAGATTCGCTTTACATCTGCTGCCCAGCGGTTCAGTTCGACCGAATATTGTCTGCGTAATCACAAATGCCGTAGTAGTTGACCCCGACACACTTTTGAAGGAAATTGAGACGCTGGCCCAAAAAAGCGTTACGCTAACGGGGCGCCTCTTTATAAGTGAAAATGCCCATATCGTCCTGGATTATCATAAAAAAGAGGACCAGCTACGCGAAGAATCACTCGGCAAAAACAGACTCGGCACGACCATTCGAGGTATTGGTCCCTGTTATGCAGACAAGGTCGGCAGAAGCTACGCTGTCCGCATGTCCGATTTCAGAAATCTTGAAAAGCTCAAAGACAAGCTGCAAACCATTGTCGAATACAAAAACAAAATCTTTTCAGCCCTTTATAACGCTAAGCCGATAAGCACCGACGAAATCTTCAAAAAGTGTAAATCTTACGCTGATAAACTCCTGCCATTCATAACTGACACAACCGAATTTCTGCACAAATCGATTGTCGATGGTAAATCTATCCTTTTTGAAGGCGCTCAGGGAACAATGTTAGACCTTGACCACGGCACTTTTCCGTATGTAACCAGCTCAAACTCAAGTGCGCTTGGTATGCCAACCGGCTCCGGCATACCCGCCAAGATGGTTGATAGATTCATCGGCGTAGCCAAGGCCTATACAACGAGGGTCGGCGCCGGCCCTTTTCCTACAGAACAGGACAACGAGGTCGGCCAGTATATTCGCGACAAAGGACACGAATACGGCACTACCACAGGCCGGCCCCGCCGATGCGGCTGGTTCGACGCCGTAGCAGTATCCTACGCCGTAACCATCGGCGCTATCGATTCAGCGGCTTTGATGCATCTTGACACCCTTGCCGGTCTGAAAGAAATAAATATTTGCAGGGCATATAAAATTAACGGAAAAGAAACCACCTTCTTCCCTGCAAATACAGCTATACTCTCGCAGGCAAGTCCCATTTATGAAACTGTCCCCGGCTGGGACGAAGACATAACTGAAGTAAAGAATTTTCACGATTTGCCTGCCAACGCTCAAAACCTTATTTGCCTTATTGAAGAAATGGTCAAAATACCCATAACAATTATCGGGGTCGGGCCAAAACGAACCCAGACGATATTTAGATAATCTCAGCAAATATGTAGATGCGCTGAATGCTATACACTATGGAAAGTATCGAAGAAAAACTTAAAAAAACCGCTAAGCGTCTCGGCCTAACGACCAAGCAGATGCCCCGTCATATTGCCATAATTATGGACGGCAATGGCCGATGGGCACAAAGAAAAGGCCTGCCACGGGTTGAAGGGCATCGCCAGGGTGCAAAAACAGTCGAAAAAATAGCCCAGCACTGTGTCAACTTCGGCATCGAATCTCTGACCTTATATTCCTTCAGTATAGAAAACTGGAGAAGACCCAAAACAGAAGTCAATTCCCTAATGCATCTTTACACCCAATACCTCGCCGAGATTCGCCCTACGCTTATGAAAAACAACGTCAGGCTGATTCACCTCGGCAGATTGGCTCAACTACCCCCTGCAGTAAAAAAAGAACTCACAAAAACTATAAAATTGACTACCACCAACACAGGTACGATACTTGCCTTGGCGTTAAACTACGGTGGTAGAGCTGAGATAATAGATGCAACTAAAAAAATTGCTCGAAAATACAAAAAGGGACAACTCAGCATCAAAGACATTGATGAACAGTGCATAAGCCGGCATCTATACACCGCCGGCCTGGCCGAACCGG
>CAYYFT010000031.1:0-4141 GCA_964471015.1 uncultured Pirellulales bacterium
TTGACGCTGTAAACAAGATTTTCTTCGAGGTCGATGTAGATGCGGCGCTTGTCGATATTTTTGCTTACGGCGTTTTCCAATTCGCCCTCGGAATGAATGAACCTGAAAAACTCACCTGATGAGCCGATTTTCCTGAACTGCTCATAACCGGGCCGATACAGGATGGCCTCACTATGAGCTACATAAGGAGAATCTGTTATCTGAACGCAGGCAATGGAGAAATCCGAACCGATTGGACCCAGGCACCAGAAGCAAACCAGCATTTCTCGGCCGACCATCGAACCCCTCAGGAAAGAGCAGACCTCCTCAACGCCGACCGACTTTTCAATGGAATTCAGACTCTTGCCTAACTCCGAACCGGCCGGTAACAAATATTTGGTTTTAGTTTTATCGCGGGCCTGGTCGTTGTAGCCGTCGAAGTGACAAGTGTGGCCGGGAATGTTGAGCGGCCTTTCTTCACCAGTCTTTATTGCCAGCTCGCTAATGTATGCTCTGTCGGCAACCGCATCGGTGCAGACAAAGACCGATGCCGGGTTACAAAGCTCAATTGCATCGGCCACAAATTCGTGCATCTTCGGATTATTAAGTGCGGCGAGCTTGTTATAATTTTCAGCAGTTAATTTCTTTTTCAAGCATTCACTCACATCAGGCATTTTCGCTCCTTCTATGCCAAAGGTTAAAATCTGGGCACAGAAAATCGCTGCATTTTAGCTGTAAGGATAGTCTGTGTCAAGGGGTTTTCCGCCCCAAAAGGGAGAAAGGGTCATCGAAAATAGGTTTGACGACGGGTTATAGCGTTATTATACTGTTTGGTTTAATATAACATTAAGCAGCGTAATTTGGAGAGAATAATGGACAAGAGTAAAATCGTTGCCGAAGGTATAACCTTCGATGATGTGCTGCTTATACCCGCCAGGAGCGATTTTGTGCCGAGCCAGGCCGAGACCAGCACGCAACTTACCAACAATATCGCGATAAATATCCCGATTGTTTCCGCTGCTATGGATACCGTAACAGAAGCGCAGCTGGCGATAGCGCTGGCACAGGAAGGCGGCATAGGAATAATTCACAAGAACTTGTCGATTGAAGCACAAAAGCTGGAGGTCGCCAAGGTCAAACGCTCAGAGAACGAACGTGTTCTCGACCCCGTAACATTGTCGCCCGCCGAGCCTGTAAGAAGAGCACGAGAGCTGATGAACGAATATAATGTCTCCGGCTTTCCTATCGTCGACGGCAAAAAATTAGTGGGCATCCTGACACGGAGGGATTTGAAGTTTCTAAAAGACTATGACGTCAAAGTAAGCTCAGTAATGACAAGGGATAATCTCGTTACCGCTCCGGCCGAGACAACACTCGAACAAGCAAAGGAAATTCTCCAAAAACGCAAAATTGAGAAGCTGCCTTTGGTTAATAACCGGGGCGAGCTGGCAGGTTTAATCACGATGAGAGACATTGACAGAGTGCAGCAATATCCGCTGGCGGCCAGGGACAAGCGAGGCAGGCTGCGAGCAGGTGCCGCAGTGGGCGTTGGCGATTATGAGCGAATCGACGCTTTGATAGCAGCCGAGGTCGATGTTATCGTGGTCGATACCGCCCACGGCCATTCGCAAAATGTTATTGACACCCTAAAAACAATCAAAAGTAAGTACGATATCGATGTGATTGCAGGAAATATTGCGACAGCAAAAGCAGCCGAGGATTTGATAGCAGCCGGTGCAAATGCTCTCAAGGTTGGTATCGGCCCGGGCGCAATTTGCACGACCAGAGTAATTTCCGGTGCGGGTGTCCCGCAAATATCTGCGATAATCAATTGCACCAGGGTAGCCGATAAGCATAATATCCCGGTCATTGCCGATGGGGGGATAAAGCAGTCCGGTGACATAGCAAAGGCGATTGCCGCCGGAGCTTCGAGTGTGATGCTCGGGTCACTATTTGCAGGCCTAAAGGAAAGCCCGGGACAATTGGTTATCTATAAGGGCAGACAGTTCAAAGAATACAGAGGTATGGGCTCTTTAGGAGCGATGGTCAAAGGTTCAGCGGACAGATACAGTCAAAAGAGAACGACCGAGAAAGACAAACTTGTCCCCGAAGGTGTCGAAGGCCGAGTGCCATACCGCGGAACGCTCGCCGATTTTGTCTATCAACTGGTCGGCGGACTACGAGCAGGTATGGGCTATTGTGGGGCGCGAAGTATTTACCAGTTGAGAAAAGATTCACGGTTTACCCGTATAAGCCCTGCGTCCGTCAGCGAATCGCATCCGCACGATATACAGATAACAAAAGAGGCGCCGAACTACTCGGCAACCGTGCCTTTCGAAGACTAACGGTTTATAGGCACGATTAACGAATTATGAACCGCGAGATAATAGCTATTCTGGACTTCGGCAGTCAGTACAGCCAGTTGATAGCAAGGCGCATCCGCGAGCACAATGTTTATTCAAAAATTTTTCGGGCGGACATAACAGCAGAGGAATTACATCAATTATCTCTCAAGGGCCTGATACTCTCCGGCGGCCCCGCAAGCGTCTATGATAAGAATGCGCCAAGGTGCGACGAGAAAATCTTCGAGCTTAGCCTGCCGGTTCTGGGCATCTGCTACGGTATGCAGTTGGGCTGTCAGATTCTGGGGGCTGAAATCGTTCCCGCTGAAAGGCGGGAGTATGGCCGAGCAGCTCTGTCGATAGTTGACAAAAGTGATTTGTTTGCAAATCTGCCGGATTCAATTGCGGTCTGGGCCAGCCACGGAGACCAGGTCGGCAAATTAGGCGATGACTTTATTAAGTTAGCGACTACGGAAACCTGTCCCTATGCTGCGGTAAGGCACAGGGAGAAGAGTTTTTTCGGCGTTCAGTTCCATCCTGAAGTTGCACACACACCACAGGGGCCGGTGATTTTGAAAAATTTCCTTTATAATATTTGCCGCTGCAGCGGCGACTGGAAGATGAGTGACTTTGTCAGCAAAACAACCGACGAGATTCGCCGCAAAGTCGGCGGCGCTATGGTGATATGCGGCCTGAGCGGCGGCGTGGACTCATCGGTTACCGCTTCGCTCGTTCACAAAGCGATAGGCGACCAGCTTATTTGTATTTTCGTCGATAACGGCCTGCTCCGAAGCAATGAACGCAAAAATGTTGTCTCAACTTTCAGAGACCATTTTCACATAAACTTACGAGTTGTTGATTGGTCTGAACAGTTCCTGAGCGGTTTATCCGGCGTGACAGACCCCCAGCGGAAGCGAAAGATAATTGGTCATGAATTCATCGAGGCTTTTAAATCCGAGGCGTCGAAGATTCCGAACGTCAGGTTCCTTGCACAGGGAACGCTCTATCCTGATGTTATCGAATCGGGCTCGAAGGACGGCAATCCCGCTGCGAACATAAAACTCCACCACAACGTTGGTGCTCTGCCGGCGCAGCTCGGTTTCGAGCTGATTGAGCCGTTGCGGGATTTGTTTAAGGACGAGGTTCGCACCGTCGGTGAATATCTCGGATTGCCCGAGCATATCGTCTGGCGACATCCTTTCCCCGGCCCCGGCCTTGCAGTAAGAATAATCGGTGAAGTTACACAGCAAAGGCTGCAAATTCTGCGGGCCGCTGATGAAATCTTAATAGATGAAATAAAATCAGCAGGACTGTATAGAAAAATATCACAGGCATTAACGGTCCTTTTGCCTGTTTCAACCGTCGGAGTAATGGGCGACGAACGAAGCTACGAGAACGTCATTGCTGTTCGGGCGGTCGAGACTCCGGATTTTATGACCGCTGATTTTTCCCAAATTCCCTACGATATCCTTGGCATAATATCCAGCAGAATTATTAATGAGGTGCGGGGGGTTAACCGCGTCGTGTATGATATATCAAGCAAGCCGCCGGCAACGATTGAATGGGAATAATAAAACTTGCGTCTCAGGCATAATATCTGTGAGTTCGTTCTGAAAGCATTTTTTTACCAAAATCATTGTAGTTTTTCCCCAAAAATAGCCGTAATATACTATAACACAAATTACTTGTGCAGGCGTATTCGCTTGCGAATTTCTCTTTTTGGGGTGTGAACTTGATAACGATTATGGATTTTTTCAAATGAGAGCATATTGTCGAAATAAATATTGGTTAGTGTTCGTTTGTGCAGGTCTGACTTTAAG
>CAYYFT010000031.1:4241-13107 GCA_964471015.1 uncultured Pirellulales bacterium
CATATTGTCGAAATAAATATTGGTTAGTGTTCGTTTGTGCAGGTCTGACTTTAAGCGCCGGCTGTGCAAATCAGGCAAGTAATTCACGTCAGCCGGCCAATTCCCCTAACTCTGCCGGAGCCGATATTGCCAATCTTCCAGGCAATATTACCGAAGGTTCAAAAGAAGGCTTGGATGGAGTATCTGAAATATCAGGGTACCTTCTTGAAGCCGCCATAGGCGATGTTGGCAATTGGCCCCAGAGAATTATCGAAGATTCAAAAGAAAGCTTTTTGAGAGCGGATAATCTTCCCATTCTGCTGTTGGCCGGTGGTGCAAGCGTTGCGTTGCATAGCAGCGGTGCCGATGAAAAGGTCGCCGACAATTTCGAAGACCACCACGTCTTTCAGGGTTTTACAGATGAGAGTCTTAACGTAGTCGGCCATCCGTGGACGCAGTTTGGAGGTGCAGCTGTTTGGTATGCGGTTAGCAGAAGGAACCAGGACGATTTTAACGCGGAGCGCGCAAAAGCGATGATAGCGGCACTGTCGGTGACAGGGGTGGCAACGTTCGGTTTGAAAGCTATCAGGCACAATGAGGCGCCGAACGGCAAGGACTGGGCCTGGCCGAGCGGCCATGCCGCAAGCTCTTTTACGGTCGCTTCAATGCTGGATGAATTTTACGGCCCAAACATAGGTGTCCCGGCATACGCACTTGCATCGCTTATATCATATAGGATGCTGGACTCGGGCGACCACTGGACCAGCGATGTTGTCTTCGGTGCAGCTCTCGGCTGGGTCGTCGGACACACCTTCGGAGCAAAGCATAAACAGCTCGAAGTCGCAGGCTTCAAGGTCCTGCCCTACACCGCTTATGCCCTGGGGAATAACGGTACGGCAGTCGGTGTTAATTTCGTAAAGAGATTTTAGCACTGGCCCCACGGTTGTTTTCAACCCTGTTTTTTTGGTTTTTAATTGACTATTCCCCCTACTTTCCGCACCCTCAGCCGTTACTTTTTAGTTTCTTTCTGCCGGCTATACGCTATAAATATGGTTTGAAAATTTATCTGTTCAGGATAAACTATCCCGGTTGTATAGGGGACCTTTTTGATTTGTGAGATGAGAAAATGGCAGAATTTAAAATTGAGCCGGCACAAAGAATAAAGCGCCTGCCGCCTTATCTGTTCGGGCGATTGAATGCGTTGAAACTCGCCAAACGTCAGCAAGGTGCGGACATTATCGACCTGGGTATGGGCAATCCTTCTGACCCGGCTCCGCAAATCGTGGTTGACAAGTTATGCGAAGCGGCCCAGGACCCGCGCAACCACCGATACAGCGCTTCAAAAGGCATTAAGAATCTGCGAGGCGAGATTGCCAAAAAATACGCCCGCCTTTGGAATGTGCAGTTAGACCCGGAGACAGAGGTGCTGGCTTGTATCGGTTCGAAAGAAGGTTTCAGTCATTTGTGCCTGGCGATGTTAGGGCCTGGAGATACCGCGGTTGTCCCGGACCCTGCTTTTCCCATACACAATTACTCCGTAGCTTTGGCAGGGGCAAATGTGATAACGGTGCCTCTGGGCAATGATGAAAAGTTTCTCAAGAACGCCGCAGAGGTGGTTGAGCACCTGTACCCCAGGCCGAAATTGCTTATTCTCAATTACCCTCACAATCCGACGGCAATGACCGTCGATGAGGGATTCTTTGAGCCCGTTGTGGATATGGCAAAACGGTTCGGCATAGCTGTCATTCACGATTTTGCCTACGGCGAAACTTGTTTCGATGGTTACAAAGCGCCGAGCTTCCTCTCTGTTAAAGGGGCAAAAGATGTCGGTGTCGAGTTTATTACGATGAGTAAGCCCTATAATATGGCCGGCTTTAGAATCGGCTTTGCAGCCGGAAATAAAGATATGCTCGATTACCTTGCGACAATAAAGGGCTACTATGACTATGGCATATTCCAGGCGCTCCAGATTGCCGGTATCATCGCACTGCGAGAGTGCGACGACAACATTATCGCTCAAAACCAAAGGTACAAATCACGACGTGACGTCGTCTGCGATGGACTTAACAGAATCGGCTGGGAAGTCCAAAAGCCCCGCGCTACGATGTTCGTATGGGCAAAAGTGCCCGCCGAGCATTCCAAGGGCAAAGGCAGTATCGATTATGCAATGGACCTTATGGAATATGCAGAGGTCGCAATTGCTCCCGGCAGGGCTTTCGGAGAAAACGGCGAAGATTATATGCGCATAGCTCTTGTCGAAAACGAACAGCGCCTCCGCCAGGCAATTCGTAATATCAGCCGATTTGTCCAAGAAAAGCCCATAAGAAAAACGAGTAGGAAAAGCTAAATATGCGAGCAATTGAGCACCTCAGGCAGGGAAGAAAAACGTCCAGCAACTCGGAAGGTATATATTGCAGCCGGCAGCAACAATTCGACGCACCCGCTGCAAATAATGGATGAGCAGCGATAAACTTTTGAGGTATAAGCGGAAAAATTTTTGCCCGCCTCTCTTGCCCCAAAATCGCCCATATCAGCCCTTTTGAGTGGTGTTTCAAGCCAATTAGTACCGCCTTATTCAGCCGTCATCAAAAAACCCTTGACTTCTGACAGCCAATTTGGTCTAATAGCGGTATCAGCTTAGAGGTTGAGAGAGAACTTATTAGTAAAAAGTGAAGAGGTATCTTGTAGCAACTTTTGTTTTGTGTATTTAGAGCTTGTGTAAGGATACACAAAATGGGGGTAGGGAAAACTCACAGATGTTCGTTCCGTGGAAAGCGGCCTATTCGACCAGTTTTTGGGAGGCCATGGGAACAGATGACGGCATTTTTATCTGAAATCGGCATTTTCGGTATTTTTTACTTGAATCTGTCTGGTCTATATGTTAGAATCAGGCAAAACTGTATCGTATGAAGTGTTTTTCGTGCAAATGAAATAAAAAGGAGTATGGGGATGAAAGAGTTCAGGTTATTAAGTTTATTGCTTGTTGCGGCATTATTTGTGCAGAATGCAACTGCGACGATGTTGCCGTATAGCTCACACTATCAGGGCCGCTCGTATTTCGACGACCCCGTCTCCGGCGTGGCAGGTTATGTGGATTTTGCCGTTTATGACACGCTGGGACCAAATGGAAACGAGTGGGTAGGCGCCGGCTTTGCTCCACCTGGGGCCGACCAATACATTTACGCCTATCAAATTTTCAACGACACTGGCAGTGCTGACGCAATTGAGTTTTTTACCATACTGGGTCTTGACGACCCCCCTACACCACATCACCTGGACGGCATCCCCACAATAGATATGCAGGACCCCTGGGAAGACTATCCGCTCATAACCGAAGGTGTAGCCCCAACCGGCACAGATATTAATCTTGATGAGACAAGAGGAACCTGGGAATTCGCCGGTGGTATTTTAATCGCCGATGAGTATTCGTGGTTTTTGGTATTCAGCAGCGTCAAGGACTGGGTTGAAGGTAAATATATGATGGAAACCGCCGGCGGTTTCCCGATTACCAGTAACCCTGAACCATGTACATTAGCATTGCTTGGACTCGGCGGCGCAATACTTTTTGCAAAACGAAGAAACTTTGCTAAATCGTACAAAATTCGTTCGCAAAGTTGAATTCATAACGGGAGTAAAGGGAGGGGATGATGAAAAACAATCACCCGACATTTATTGGACGGCAGAGTGTACTATTAGCTCTTGCGATTGTCTTATATGGCTTGCTCGGGCCAGCGTATTGCCAGAGAGCTGCTTTGCGACCTTCCGCGGAATGGCAGAGCCGAATAGACGCAACTGTGCTCTTGCTCCAACAAACAGATTCTCGCGCTGGCGTAGTAACTCCGGAGGCAGGGGTTCATTACTTTGACCTGAATGCAGAGGTTACTTTGACCGCTGTTCCGAAACCCGGCTATTACTTCGTTTACTGGATAGGTGATGTCAGTGACCCGACGGCAAACAGGACCATTGTATATTTGGATGTACCGAAAATCGTTATTGCCGTCTTTGAGCGCTCTGGATATGAGTTTTCGCTTGAGGAAAAGAAGGTACAGAATACGCTTGGTGGCGGCGGGCGTCTGTACCCAAGTGCCGCCGATTATAGCAACCAGGGGTATTCGGGAGGCGGCGCTAAGAGACCAAAAAAGTTCAAACCATCGCCACCACCACCGCCGCCATCACCGCCACCGCCGGAACCAGTACCGGATGAGTTTCCGATTCCAGAAGAAGGAGAACCGGATGAGTTTCCAGTTCCTGAGAACCCCGAGCCGGCAACGCTGTTACTGTTAGGCTTGGGTAGTTTGCTGGGCCTTAGATGCAGGAAGAAAAGATGAACCTGACTATTATAAACATAGCAAATGGCCGAGGCTTGATTGAATCTATTTTGCCTTTGTGCTAAGTGAATATAATATCTGATGAGGAAATAAGATGGGCAGTGCCAGAATGAAAAAGCTTATTTCAGTGGGCCCCCGCTTTGCGGGAACCCTCTTTATATGGCTGTTCTTAGTCGTGCCCGCCTATGGCGAAACATCCATTGTTGAACTGGAAACCAACTTTGGCGATATTGTAATTGAGCTTTTTGACGCCAATGCCCCGGTAACGGTGGATAACTTCCTTGAGTATGTAAAATCGGACTTCTACGACGGCCTGATTTTTCACCGAGTTACTGATAATCCCGCTGTTATTCAGGGTGGTGGCTATGATGCTGACATGAATGCGGCAGTCCCCTCCGAACCTAACATAATCAATGAAAGCTACAATGGCTTGAGCAATCTTCGCGGCACCGTCGCAATGGCGAGAGCCTCAGACCCAAACTCTGCTAATTGCCAGTTTTACATAAACTGGCAGGACAACACCTTTCTGGATTGGGTTGATGCGAATAATGTGGGATATTGTGTCTTCGGCCGGGTCATAAGCGATATGAATATCATAGACAGAATCGCCCATTTGCCAACCGAGTCCGAAATACCGAAACCGCCGGGGCCGGTTATTATATACAACGCTGAAATCCTCGGCGACCTCGATAATGATTCTGATGTGGATTTAAGAGACTACAGCATCTTTGCCAGCCAATGGCTGGACAGCGGCAGCTCTGACCTGCTCAAGGTTACCGCCTCAGATGCCAACACAGGCGACTGGTTTGGCTTTGCCGTCTCTGTTGACTCCGACTACGCCATAATAGGCGCACCCAGAGATAATGACTACACCGGCGCTGCATACATCTTCGAATATAACGATGGAAACTGGACAGAGCAAGCAAAGCTGACCGCATCGGATGGTGAAGCCAACGATTGCTTTGGAGGCTCTGTCTCTATCAGCGCAAATCACGCAATTATTGGCGCACCCGGCGATGACGGCTACTACGGCGCTGCATATATTTTCGAGTGTAATGATGGAAACTGGACAGAGCAGGCAAAGCTGATTGCATCAGACGACGATGTCGAAGACTGGTTCGGACATTCCGTTTCTATCAGCGGTGATTGTGCCATTGTGGGGGCCTGGCTCAATGATACAGATGGAAGAACTGACGACGGCGCAGCTTACATATTCTATCGAAACGAAGGAGGCACAAATAATTGGGGCCAGCAGGTCAGGCTGAACGCCGCCGATGCCACAAAGCATGACAAGTTTGGCTACTCTGTTTCTATCAATGGAGAGTATGTCATCGTAGGAGCGATTGGAGATAACCCGGGTGGGGCCTTCCCGGACTACACCGGCTCGGCCTATATATTCAGGCATAACGGTACTGCCTGGACACAGCAGGCAAAGTTGACCGCCTCCGATGGTGCAATCGTGGACAAGTTTGGCTATTCCGCTTCTATCGATGGGTACCATGCGATTGTAGGAACCCGCTCGAAGAAAGACGGCTGCGGCGCTGCATATATATTTGCCCCTAACGAAGTTGACCCCAACAACTGGGACCAGCAAACCAAGCTGACCGCATCGGACGCTGCAGACGAGGATTATTTTGGCTACTCTGTTGCTATCGGCGCAGACCACGCCCTCGTGGGCGCCTATGGCAATGATGAAGATGGTAACAACTCCGGTGCTGCATATATATTTGCTCCTAATGACCTCAATCCTGACAACTGGGACCAGCAGGCCAGGCTGAGCGCCGCCGACTCCAATGACGGTGATTACTTTGGCTTCTCCGTTGCTATTGGCACCGGTGGTAGTGCCATTATCGGAGCATACGGCAATGATGATGACGGTAGTGAGTCCGGCTCGGCATATATACTTACATTGTTATGCCCTGATGCTGACCTCAACGGCGATTGCAGCGTAACTATGGATGACTTGGCTATCCTTGTGAAGAATTGGCTTTTGCACTAAATTTATAAAAAAACAGCTATTGCATTTATCCCCCCCATTTCTTTAGCGATTGCTACGGCAGCGCTAAGGGAAAAGCCGGAAGGCGAATTCACCTTCCGGCTTTTTATATAGTTCCAGCGCCTTGCATTAACTTTTGCAGGGGACAATCCACCACAGCAGTTATGACTTTCTGAACACTGCGACGACGTTTTCGACCTCGACCACGAACAGACGATTATCGCCTTCGAAATCAACCGGTATGGCACCTTTGGGATTGAACAGCACCTTGTCATATTGACGCAGTGGTATGTCCGGTGCGTTTTCAACCTCAGCGGAGACCGTTACGATTCGGCCGGTTATCGTGGGGATTTCTATATTGTCCGGCAGCTTGATTCCGCCTTTGGTTTCTTTCTTGTCCTCATCTTTGCGAATCAGGACGCGTTTACCTATCGGCTCAACCGTCTCGAACGACTTTACTTCGATTTGTTTTTTTTCTGCCATTGTCGTAATTTTTGCCTCTATACCAAGATACATCTATTATATCAGCTAAAAACCAATTTTGCAAATTTGTCATTTTGATTTTTGCATCCTTCGACCCTCCGGCTGTGCTCAGGACAAGCTTACTTTCGCTCAGGACTGGTTTTGGTTTTTGATTTTCTCCGCCCCAGGATTTGGTCGGCTTCTTCGATTGTTTTAGGAGGCCATTGTCCCACTGACTGCAATTGCTTTAGATGCTCCATCTGCTTAATACTGATGATGGTTCTGCACTTTGGAAATCTGTTACAGCCCAGGAAAGGTCCTTTTTTGCTCTCTCGCACTACCAGCTCACCTTCTTTGCACTTATAACACTTTATGCCAGTCGGTTTAGGCGCTGGCTTCGGCGGCAGAACGTTGCCTTCTTTGTCCAGCTTAAGAGTTGTTTTGCAATTTGGATAATCGCTGCAACCCAAAAATGGGCCGAATCGACCACGCTTGTAAACCATCGCCTTGCCGCAGACTGGACACTTATGACTGCTTACCTTCTCTTCAACCATTTCGCCATTTTTGTCACAGGGGCAGGCAAATTTGCATTCCGGATAATCGGAACAGCTCAAAAACCTGCCATTTTTACCGAATCTATAAACAAGAGGCTTCCCGCACTGGGGGCATTTATATTTGCTGGGCAAGACCTCTGCTTTGGCATGTTTCATCTCCGACACCGCTGTCTCGAGGTTTTGCTTAAACGGGCCGTAGAACTCTCTCAGGACGCCAAGCCAGTCGAGGTGCTGTTCTTCAATTTTGTCCAGTTGCTCTTCCATATACCGCGTGAAGGCGATATCCATTATTTTCGGAAAGTACTCGTTGAGCTTGTCGGTAACCACCTCACCAAGGTCGGTGGCGAGGAATTTTTTATCCATCTGCTCGACGTAACCTCTCTCCTGAATAGTGCTGATGATTGCAGCGTAGGTGCTCGGCCGACCGATGCCTTCTTTTTCGAGCGCCTTTACTAAGGAGCCTTCAGTATATCGAGCGGGTGCCTTGGTAAAATGCTGTTCAGCTCTTATATCCACTACCGCCAAGTCTTGGCCTTGTTTCAAAGGAGGCAATTGCTGCTGGTTTGATGGAGTCCCCCAGATTTTGCTAAAACCGTCGAAGACCAAAACACGCCCCACAGCTCTATACCAGCACCGCCCAAGTGATGTCTGCGCTTCGATATCCAGAGCTGTTTGCTCCCACTTCGCCGCCGACATCTGGCACGCCATGAACCGCCGCCAAACAAGGTCATAGAGTTTGTATTGCTCTGCTGTTAAAAACTGCTTTATATCCGACGGCGTAAAATCAACGTCTGTTGGCCGAATAGCCTCGTGCGCCTGCTGAGCCCCTTTCTTTGAAGCGTAAATATTCTCTTTCGCAGGTAAATAATTATCACCAAGATGCTTACTGATATAGTTGCGCACCTCTTTTACAGCTTCACCCGAGAGATGTGTGCTGTCTGTTCTCATATAGGTAATAAGGCCCAAACGGCCCATCGACCCCAGGTCAATACCTTCATATAATTGCTGGGCCACCCGCATAGTTCTTTTTGTTGCAAAGCCCAGTTGATTTGCGGCCACCTGCTGCAATGTCGAAGTTATAAAAGGCGCCGGCGGATGCGATACCGATTCCTTGGTCTCTATGGCAGCGACCTTAAACTCCGCATCCTTTAGTGCGCCGAATACCTTCTCAGCCTCTTCCTTCGTGGATGCCTTGAATTTCTCATCGCCGACTTTGGTAAGCTCAGCTTTAAAGGCATTATGCTCTATGAGCCATTTGTTTTGTTCTGTAAGAGTACGGGGTTTATCGTCCTTGTTTCTCGGTGTTATAAATCTAAGCCACTCCTCGCCGCAATTGCTCCGTAAATTGGACGTGAAAACCGCTGGAATAAGCCAGTATTCTTTGGGCTCGAAAGCACGGATTTCTCTTTCCTTTTCGACTATCATCTTGACTGCGACCGACTGAACACGTCCCGCGGAAAGTCCTCTGGCGACTTTTTTCCACAGCAGAGGGCTTATCTGATAGCCGACTATCCGGTCAAGAATCCGCCTCGCCTGCTGTGCCATAA
>CAYYFT010000032.1:0-13047 GCA_964471015.1 uncultured Pirellulales bacterium
AGGATATTTATATTACCGCAGGCTTTAACGGAATAGCAAATTGTGGTATCAAGTTCGTGGTAGGCCTCTTCGATTTTTTGCAGGTGATTTTTGAAGGTGGCTTTGCTGTAGATATAAACTGGTGTGCCAACCTCGGCGGCTATTCTTTCGACGTCTGCATTTTCAGCAAACAATTTACCGTTTTTGTAATTGAAATAATCCATATTGTTATTCTTCTCGACTGTAGGAATTACCAAAAGCGCACCTTAGTATCAACGATTACTTGAACGAACAGTATAGGAAATCCGGGGCCAATTGCAAGAATACAATCAGCGGCATTATTATTCGTGGGTTTATGGGGCGGTTGCATTCAAGCTGGTTCCTGTCTTCCAGAGTTCTTAAATGCAAAATGGGGAGCTGGAAACGCAACAAGTGGGAATCTGGGCCTTAATAAATTGCAGAATCGGGCCCTGTTCCTCCATACAAATACAATGGAGGGTTCTCCTGTCGCAGGAGAACCCTCCATTCTTACGTAACTTATCGCAGTATTGAGATTTTGACTGAATTGTTACGCTATTTTTTTTACTTCTTTTTGGCTTTTTTTCTCTTCTTAGCTTTCTTCTTTGTTGCTTTCTTCTTAGCTTTTTTTCTTTTCTTTGCCATTATTTTATCACCTCCTTTTGGCTAATTAAATCCTTTCATATTCAAGTTAACTTCGTAATCATAATACTAATTTGTTTTAAAAAACTTTGTCAAACAAAAAGTTAATATTTATCTTATATTTTTTATCGTCTAAATGTTTAGAAATTCTTCATAAAATTTTTTGCCGTTGATGTTTTACATAGCTTCTTACATCGTTTATCATACTCTTTAACGAAACGACAAAACTTGTTTTATTGTAACGAAAGCTTTTGCTTAAGCTCCGATTGTAACTGAAGTTTTTACTCAAGTGGAGAAAGTGTTTTTTTATGATTATCCGTGTTAAACCCGTTTATTTTAACTTATTTGGCGGTTTTACAGCTTTCGATTGTGAAAGAAGCAGTTCTCATCTTTGTCAACTATGTATATTTTTTAGGTATTGCGAAACACAAGAATCAGGTAAAAGTTAATTTGCTTTTTAAGGATTTTTGCTGTTTGTTAATGTTTTTATTGCCTAAAGTTTTTTTATTTTTCTGTGATATTTTTCTTCAATAATACACAATTTACCTGTTAGTTTTTTATGTTGAAGAGAAAAATAGCCTTGTTTGGTGGTACATTTGACCCTATTCATCTTGGCCATACTGCTGTTGCTGCTGCGGCAGCAGAGCATATTGGCGCGGAGAAAGTTGTCTTCGTTCCTGCAAAGCATTCGCCCCTGAAGGATTCCTTCCCCGAGGCAGGTGATGATGACCGGTTGGCTATGATAGCTCTTGCAATTGCCGACAATAAGAAGTTCCAGCTGAACGATTACGAATTGAGAAAACCAGAACCCAGCTACACTTTGGAAACCGTAAGGCGGTTTCAGGCCGACTACGGCGGCAAAGCCTTAATTTATTGGCTCGTAGGTGCTGATAGTATCGATGAATTGTCACGTTGGTACGGAATTGTAGAGCTGATTGACGCCTGTATTCTATGTGTAATGTTCAGAGCCGGCTGTGAACTCCCGGATTTCGCCAAATTTACGGACGTCTGGGGTGCTGTCCGTGTTGAAAAACTTCAGCGAAATGTTGTCCGAACGCCTCTAATTGACATAAGTAGCACCGAAATTCGAAATAGATTAGCCACCGGCCGAGACGTAACCGGTATGCTTGCGCCATCGGTTGCCGACTATATCCGCAAACACGACCTCTATCAGTCTAAGACTAAGACTTAATTAGTGGCCTCATATATTTTTGACTGATTCTTTAAGCCAGTCATACCAGTTGGCGAACCCGGCGCCTGTTTTGGCTGATATTGGAAAAATCTCGATGCCTTTATTTAGTTTGCGGGCATCGGCTTTCACTCGTTCGATATCAAAATCAACCTGCCCGACTGCCTCCAGCAGGTCAATCTTGTTTATAAGCAGCACTTTTGATTTTGCGAATATGCTGGGATACTTCGCCGGCTTGTCATCACCCTCTGCAACGGATAGAACAACCATCTTGCCCGACTCGCCCAATTCAAAAGCCGATGGACAAACCAGATTTCCAACGTTCTCTATGAAAATCAAATCCAAATCGCTAACTGGTAAATTCTCTAATGCACTGCTTACCTGAGCTGCTGATAAATGACACGAACCGCCGGTTTCTATCTGAACCACCGGTGCTTTGGTTGCCCTGATTCTTTCAGCGTCTAAATCGGTTTGAACATCGCCCTCGATAACGCCGATTTTAATCACATCTTTCAATTCGCTTATCGTCCTGCATAAGATTGTAGTCTTGCCTGAACCAGGAGACGATATCATATTCAGGCACAGCTTTTTCTGTTCGGATAAGAGTTGACTGTTTCTAAGGGCGTATTCTTCGTTTGCGATAAGGATTTTCTTGCCGACATCGACTCTTTTTTTCATTGCATTACTCCGTTTCGAATTCTATCTCTTCAAGTATCAGCGGTGCGTCAGGCAGTAAATCGAACTCCTTACTTTCACACTTCGGACATTTCGGCTGACAAATCTCAACGTTGAAGGTTTCGTCACAATTCTTACACTTGCCCTGTATCGGCTTATGTTCTATTTCCAGTTTCATACCTTCGCACAGTGTGCCTTTGGCGATAGCCTCGAAGGCAAAGCTGAGTATTTCATCATTGACGGCGTTAAGCATCCCACAGCTGATTTTTGCGAAGACCGGCTTTGCGTTTTGCTTTGTACTTTCAGTGGAAATTGTCGCCAGCAGGCTCTCTGCAACCATCGTCTCATGCATCAGCATATCCTTGGCAGTTCGCGTCCGTAGGGCATTTGTACGATTCTTTTTCCACCGATTTTGGTTGTCATTTCCACCGTAGGCGTGTCGCGGGTTTCTACAACCTCCCCGATTATACTCGCCTCTTTGCCCAGCCTATTCTTTTTGCAGATATTCAGGCATTCATCAGCTGACTTCGCTGAGACAATCGCCACGAATTTGCCTTCATTTGCGATGTTGAGCACATCAAAACCAAGCATATCGGCCGCCGTCTGCACCGTTGGATTAATCGGTATATCGGCCTCGTTAATCTCAATGCTCAAAGCACTTGCCCGGCAGATTTCATTAAGTGTTGCGGCCAATCCCCCGCGCGTCGGGTCCCGCATAAATTTTACTCTCTCTTTGCTCTCCAGCAGTTGTTGTGTTAGCTCGGCTATACTTGCGCAGTCACTTTTTAACTTTGATTGAAATTTAATGCCTTCTCGCTGTGAGATGATAGTCATACCATGGTCGCCTATCGCGCCGTTGATAATAATTTTATCGCCCGCCGAGATTCTGTTGTAACCTAAGTCAACGCCGGCTAACCGCGTTCCAATCCCCGACGTATTTATAAAAATTTTATCGGCTGCGCCGGCTTCAACCGTCTTGATATCACCGGTAACAATATTGACGTTGTTTTGGCGGGCTGCTTTGCTGATGCTGGCCAGAATCTTCTCCAGCAGTTCAAATTCAAAACCTTCTTCGATTATCAACGATAAAGCCAAAGCAGCAGGGACCGAGCCCGCTACCGCCAAATCGTTTATTGTCCCGCAAACAGCGAGTTTTCCGATATCTCCGCCGTTAAAAAACAATGGCTTGACGACATAGCTGTCCGTTGTAAAGCACACCGAGCCGGAAGCAAGGTTCAGCTTTGCCGAATCGGCCAGTTCGGCGAGAGCGTCATTTTTGAATCTTGGCAGAATATGATGTCGGATTAGTTCATCGCTCAATTGACCCCCTCCGCCGTGTGCGAGTAAAATTTTATCGCCTCTCTTTTTCATTACGCACGTTTCTTTCGGCCGTATTTAAACCACGCTGCACAGGCCCCTTCAGAGCTTACCATACACGGCCCAATCGGCGTTTGGGGTGCACAGCTTTTCGCGAACAATTTACACTCCGGCGGCTCTATTAATCCGCACAGCACTTCGCCGCATCGACAGCCGTTTCTTTCCTCGCCCGGTGTTTCGACTACGTTGAATCTTTTGAAAGCGTCGAATTGACTGTATTTGTCTTTCAGTTTCAGCGTGCTTTTTTCTATCTTTCCAAGTCCTCGCCAGTAGCCGTCGGCCACCTCAAAGCACTCATCAATGATTTTTTGTGCTGTGGTATTACCCTGCTCGGTTACCACCGCACTGTATATCGATTTTAGTTCAGCTTTACCCTTGGTAAGCTGGTGACAAATTTCGCCGAGCCCCTCTATTATTTGCATCGGCTCGAAGCCCGCCACCACACAGGGCCGACCAAAATCCTCCACAATTTCTGCAAAAGCACTGTAACCTGTTATCACGCTGACGTGCCCCGGACAGAGGAATGCGTCTATCTTATGGTTTTTCTCGGACACCAGTGCCCGCATCGCAGGCACTACCAGTTTATGACCGCTCAAAATGCAGAAATTATCAACACCTTCTGCCGCTGCCTCTTTCACCGCCACCGCCGTTGCTGGTGCTGTCGTTTCAAAGCCTACCGCAACGAACACAATTTCTTTTTCGGGATTATCTTTTGCCAGTTGCAGGGCGTCTTCGCTGCTCAGAACTACTTTTACGTTGGCGCTTGATTGTTTTGTTTCGAGTGACCCGCCGTTGCCGGGGACGCGAATCATATCACCGTAAGTGGCAATTAGACAATCTTCACGGTCGGCCAATTGCAATACGATATCGATATAGCCCTGGTCGGTAACACAGACCGGACATCCGGGACCGGATAAAAGTTTTATCCTTGCCGGCAATGTTGACCTTATACCATTGCGGAAAATAGAGACCGTATGAGTGCCGCAGACCTCCATTATATTGATTTGTCGCCCCAGCGTCTCGCACGCCGCATTAATAACACTTTGTGCTTTATAAATTCTCTCGAGCATAGAAAAATTTACCCTGAAATTTTGTTTTGCGTTTCCTCAAAGTTGTTGATTTCCGCAATAAGCTGCCAGGTCTTTTTTGCTTCTTCTTCATCGACAAGCGAGATGGCAAAGCCGGCGTGCACCAGCACCAAATCCCCCAGCTTGGCTTCCGGCAGCAGGGTGGTTTTGGCCCGGTACCGGTTGCCCATCGCATCGACCACCACATTATCACCTTTCAGTTCTACTATTCTTGCTGGTATCGCCAAACACATATTTCGTGCCTTGTATTTTGTGAATCCTGATTGGCGGGTTAGTCGAATCACCCGCTGCGATTCACGACTCTGACGGCTATTGCCGCTTGGCCGACGGATATTCCGCCGTCATTAGATGGAACATCTCGGTTAGATAATACGCAAAAATCGTTTTTCTTCAAGAGCTTAACCAGACGATTCGTCAAATACCGATTACAGAATACCCCGCCGCTTAACGCAACCGTGCTCAATTTTGAGCTTTCCCTTGCTGCTTCAGCCATCGCAAGCAGGGCAGCAGCAAGGCAATTGTGAAACTTCGCCGAGATGATATTACTGGTTGTCCCTTTTTTAATATCGTCGATTAGTTGTTTTATCATCTTGTGCAGGTCAAGCTGAAATGGCTCATTGGCTTTTTCGACAAGCTTAAAGTCATAATGCTCTTCAATACCGTTTTCTATAATTGCTTCGAGGGCCATTGGCAGTTGTGCATCGAAATTATTATAATTACCCAGCCCGAGTAGGGCGGCGACCGCATCGAAAACTCGACCTAAGCTCGAAGTTTCCACAGTATTAATCTGTTTTTCAATTTGCTCTAATATAATTTGTTGTTTACTTGTATCCGGCTCGATTTGCTTAAGCAGCCACCTGAATTTCTCTAATTCAAAATTGTCTCCGCAAGTTTTTTTCAGTAATCCCAGCAACGGCCTTATAGCTTCTTTGCTTGCTTTGTCGGCACCAGCCAGAGGATAATAAGCTAAATGGCCGAATCGTTCGAAATTGTCCAACGATGCAATCATACACTCACATCCCCAAATTGCTCCATCTGTCCCGTAGCCGGTGCCGTCGCACTCAATGCCGATGACCGGCCCTTCAAGGCCGTGTTCAGCTAAAACCGATGCAATATGTGCCCAGTGATGCTGTACCTGGATTACCTTAACATCGGGTATTGAAAGGGCATATTGAGTTGACAAATACGCCGGGTGAAGGTCGCATACGACAATTTTCGGCTCGACCTCGAACAGCTTCTGCAAATGCTCGATTGAATCGATATAGTGATGATATACCTCCGCGTCCTCAAGGTCGCCGATATGCTCGCTGCATATAAGCTGATTTTGTTTTGCGAAGCAGAAGGTGTTCTTCATATCAGCCCCTGCTGCGAATATGTCACCCCTGCAGTTTTCTTCGGTAAGGATAGGTGTCGGCACATATCCTCTGGCTCTTCTTAGAAGAACCGGCTGCTCATCCACAAAGTGAACAATTGAATCGTCAACCTGCCGGTAAATCTCCCGGTCGTGCATCAGAAAGGCATCTGCGATGCTGCCAAGTCTTTCCATCGCTTTTTCATTTTTGCAAATCAACGGCTCATCAGAAATATTACCGCTGGTCATCACCAAAACTTTAATACCCTCTGCAAACAATAGATGATGCAGCGGGGCATAGCAGAGCATAAAACCAAAAGCATCGACCCCGCTTGCAACCAATGGAGCTATTGCTGAACCTTTCTTTTTGGGCAGTAAAACAATCGGGCTTTGGGGGCTTTTTAATATCTGCTCAGCCGATTTGCTCACGATTGCATATTCTTTTACGCTTTGCACCGAAGCCGCCATCATAGCAAATGGCTTATGGTCTCTTCTTTTGCGTTCTCGCAGTCTCCTTACCGCCGCCTCGTTAAGCGCATCGACAGATAAGTGAAACCCACCGACCCCTTTTATTGCAACAACCTTACCATCCAAAAGTAAACGTGCAGTTTCGGCGATTACTTTCTCGGTTCCTGTTTCTATTGTTTTCCCGCTTGTATCGGTCAGCCATATCTTTGGCCCGCAGGCGGGGCAGGCGACCGGCTGCGCATGAAAACGCCGGTCGGCTATATCCGTGTATTGAGCGGCACATTTATCGCACATCTTAAAGACCGACATCGTGGTATTGGGCCTGTCGTAAGGGATTGTTTTTACTATCGAATACCTCGGCCCGCAGTTAGTGCAGTTTATAAACGGATACCTGTACCTGAAATCTCCTTTATCAGCCATCTCCGCAAGACAGTCTTCGCACACAGCCATATCAGCCGTCACCTGCGACAGGGCTGTCCCTGTAGATTCGCTTGCTTTGATTGTGAATTTCTCTTCCCCCTCGACCGCAGCTATATCAGCCGCTTTGTAGGATTTTATCTCTGCCAATGGCGGTTTGTCCCTGCTCTGCAATCGGCCTGAAAATTCAGCTATTTTCTCTTTTGTCCCCTGTAATTCGATTGTTACACCCTTTGTGTCGTTATAAACAAAACCGGAAAGCCCCAGTTGGCTGGCTATTCTGTACACAACCGGACGAAATCCGACTCCCTGCACCTGCCCCGTTATAGATATTTTTTGCCTTTTAATCAAAACTTTTGGTTTTTACCTTTCTAACTATTTTTATACGCACCGTTTGCGGAGGCGGTTCTTGGGAGATATTATAATTCAGCGGTGCTGGAAAGACAATCACCCGTTATCTTGGTGCCGCTTTAGTCGAACGCAGTGGTGGAAAATTTATTTGCCGAAATCGCACTTTTATGCTAATATTATTATACTTTGGGGCCATAGCTCAGTTGGGAGAGCGCTTGCATGGCATGCAAGAAGTCGTGGGTTCGAATCCCATTGGCTCCATTACGTGAGATATTAATGAAGATAGAAGGTTCACAAGGTACCGAGTCAGCTACAGCCAATAGTGCTGGTATTAACTGGGTGGTGTTAATCTATTTTTGTTCGGGGGTATGCTCCCTGATTGATGAAGTGGTGTGGGTGCGTCTGCTAAAATTGACGCTGGGCAATACTGTATATGCATCGAGCATAGTAGTGTCGGTGTTCATGGCTGGCCTGGCGCTTGGGGCATTAGTCATGGGTCGACGCGCGGACCAGGTTCGAAAGCGGTTGCGTTTGTATGCATTATTGGAAGTAATCGCGACTGTATCAGCATTATCCCTGCCGTGGATTTTACAATTTGCAGATGGGGTTTACCGCTGGTTTTTTATGAAATATCAGCCTTCACCAACAGGGCTGCTGTTGGTGCAGGTGATGGTATCAGCAGTGGTGCTGCTGGTGCCGACGATGGTGATGGGAAGCACGTTGCCGCTTTTAGGCCGGTATGTTACAGCATTACAAGACCGAGTGGGCCCGCTGGTGGGCAGACTCTATGCCCTGAATATGTTAGGGGCAGCGCTGGGGTGCTTTTTAGCAGGGTTTGTTTTGATACGGATAGCCGGAGTAATGGGCACGTTGTATATAGCGGCGGCTATTAATATGTTGGTAGCGTTCGGGGGGTGGGTGCTCTCACGTTTTTATGACGTTTCCGGTGAGCCGGCTGTGGAAGCGGCCGCAGTGCAGAGGCGAACTGTGGCTGCTGAGCACGTATCAAGAGGCAGGATTTACGTGTTAATGCTGGCGTTTTTTCTCAGTGGTCTAATAAGCATAGGATATGAACTTATCTGGATGCGAAGTATCGTCTTCTTGCTTGGCAGCTTTACGTATGTATTCTCGGCTGTGCTGACCATATATCTGCTGGGCAATGTGACAGGTGCGTGGATTGGCACGCGCTTATCGAAACGTCTGAAACATCCTGCCCAGGGGTTTGGCGTCAGCTTGACCTGTCTGGGGATGTTTGGGATATTTTACATTAACTGGCTTAGTATGTGGCATTTGAAGGCAGTACCTCTTGTTTCGTCGGTTGCATTTTTAAATATTTCCGTCGTGCGGGCGATGTTTTGGCCGCTGTTTCAAAGTGCCTTTTTGTTTTTTCTTCCGGCGGTCACAATGGGAATTGGTTTTCCGTTGGCGCTACAAGCCTGGAGCAATTACCGGCACAAAGTAGGTCAAACGACGGGCACAGTCTATGGGGTCAATACGATAGGGGCGGTACTCGGCGGAGTGGCGACCGGCTTTTTATTGATTCCACTGCTGGGGACACAACTTTCCATCATAGTTCTGGGTCTGATGGGGGTATGGCTGGGCTTAACAATGGTCCAGATGTTTAAGCCGCGGGTTACAATTAACCAACGAATAGTTTACTTAGCTATAGCTGCCGGATTAACGTTTGTGGCAATCAAAATACCTTCACGTTTGTTTGAGCGTCAACTCGTCCAGATTAAGGGTACCAGGCTCCTGGCAGTAAAAGAGGGGGTTACCACAACCGCTTCGGTACACGAAGGGAGCGACGGAGCGTTAACCTTGGCTACGTCGGGTGTTCCTGTTGCCGGCGACGGCGACTACTTGCGAGCGGTACAGAAGATGCTGGGGCATTTAGGCATACTTGTGAATGAGAATATCAAGCAGACATTATCCGTTGGATTCGGTTCAGGGGAAACCACCGCTTGTATGTCGCTGCATAACCTTGAACGTATCGATGGGGTAGAAATCTCGCCTGAACTGGTAGAGCTTGCCCTGAAATTCTTTCGACATATTAACCTTGGTGAGCAGTTGGATGAAAAAGTCGATATGGTTTACATGGACGCCAAAAACTATCTGCACTTAAACCAAAAGCGCTATGATTTGATTGTAAATGATTGTATTGACCCCAAAAGAGTAGCGGAGAATGCCTCGCTCTATACAAAAGAGTATTTCCAGAGCGCCCTGGATCATTTGAACCCAGGCGGAATATTCGGAACCTATCTACCTTTTGTGTCAATACCCACGTCTTGTGTCGACAGTATTATGGGAACTTTTGCGGAGGTTTTCCCGTATGTGACGATATGGTTCCCGGTAACGGCGCCATCAGGACACATTTATTTGTACCTGGCAGGCTCCGGAGAGCCACAGTTGTTCTCACCCAGACACATCAATAACAAGTTGAAGCAAAAAAGCGTTCGCGAAAGTGTTAGCTATATTAATTTTTGGGACTCTCAATACGTGTTAAGTTGCTATATCGCAGACCAGGACGATTTAAAAGGATACCTCGATGAGTTTCACTTAAACAGCGATTCCAGGCCCTATATTGAATTCAACATAGACATTACCGAAAGTAAAAAAAGCAAATCCCAATGGTTCGCACAATTCATCGCAAAGGTCCGGTGTGATAGTATAGGTGAGCATATAGACTGGGAAGAGGTGTCACAAGATGAACAAGACAGGTGGAGCAGGGAACATAAGTTATTTTACAGTGCTTCGAGCCACCTGTTGAAGTTGAGTGTGGAAACAAATATTTTTAAGCGATTGCAGAACAGCTTTGATGGTTTAAAGATTATGCCGGAGCACGCCGCCCTTCTTGAGCAACAAGATTATTGTTTATTCCTTCTGAAGAATATGTTGGACGAGGGCTTGGCTAATGCTGATGATATCAAAATGGTTATCCCACTGCAAGGGCAGCCAAACTCCGGTATTGCATGGCTGATAGAGTCGTGGATATTGCAAAAGAAAAACAAAAGGGAGCAGGCGTTGAGTGCAGCGGAAAAAGCGGTGCAATATGCTCCCTATGCTGCAGCTGCACAGTGCAATCTTGGTCGGCTTCTGCTGAGGCTTGGGCAGGTGGACAGGGCGGTTACCCATTTGAGCGAAGCAGTGCAGCTCAGGCCAACCATAGCCGGGTTACACTACGACTTGGGAGCAGCGTTTTCGCTACAGGGCCAATTTGACAAAACCATTTCACAGTTTCGTCAAGGGTTGCAGATTCAACCTCGCGATACGTCGGCTCGCTGTTATCTGGCAGATATTCTGTTTGAACAGGGCCAAAAGGACGAGGCTGTCAGGGAGTATCGGGAGGTGCTGCGGATTGCCCCGACACATCTGAGGGCACGTAATGGTCTGGATGCGGCAATGGCTCAATGAACAAACACACAGCAAAAGTTTCGCACCAGTTCAGCTAAAGCCGAAATCATATATGGCATGCAAGAGGTCGTGGGTTCGAATCCCATTGGCTCCATTTACAGGCAGCTTAGGCTATTGAAAGTCATCCCGTAGTCAACAGTTTTTGAGTACATTACAAGGTAATCAGGCTAATGACCCAAATGGTTAGAATTGAGGTAACGCCTATAATCAAAGTTGCCAGGGTGTGAGTTTTATAACCGGTTTTGACATCCATTCCGGTCATTTGCGTAACGACCCAAAAAAAGCTGTCATTTGCGTGAGAGACAACCATTGAGCCGGCACCTACGGCTAACACGACCAGCGCCTTGGCAATTCCGGTCTCAAACCCTAAAGATGACATTAGCGGCGCTATTAGGGATGCAGTCGTAATCAGCGCAACTGTCGATGACCCCTGTGCACTTTTTATAGCGGCAGCGATGATAAACGGCAGCCAAATGCCCAGGTTGGCTCGTGACAGAGAATCGCCAAGCACATCGGCAATCGGGGAATTCCGCAGGACCATTCCAAAGGCCCCTCCCGCCCCGGTAATCATGATTATTATCGCCGCACTTAACAGGGCCTGGCCGACCCAGCCGGTGGTAGATAACATCTGCATACCGAGTTTCTTCGGCAGCCGAAAGGCCAGAAGGACTCCGATAAGTAATGCGATGACCGGCTCCCCTATAAAGCTTACAATACTTTTCAAATTGCCCTGCCCAAGGGGATGCGTCGGAAAATCAGAAACAGATTTAAGTACGATTAGGAAAATTGGAACTGCAATTGGAGTAAACGCCTTAAACGCAGACGGAGCTTCTTGGAGTTTGGCTTCTATATCTGCTTCCGATAGTTCTGGATTTGGGTCTATATAAATTTTCGAGGCGAATTTTGTGGCGAACAGCCAGCCGACCACAAGAGCAAAAGTGCTGACAATCAGGCCGAAAAAAATAACCAGTCCGAGGTCGGCACCGAGTATGCCGGCAGCAGCAATAGGTCCCGGTGTTGGCGGCACCAGGCAATGCGTAGCAGTAAGACCCACCGCCAAAGCTATTGCCGGCCCTACTAAGGATATTTTAACTCTCTTGGAAAGTGCTCTATTCAACGGCGTCAGGATTACGAAGCCGGAATCCGCAAAAACCGGTATGGAAACAAAGTAGCCGATAATAGACATCGCCAAAGGGACATGCTTTTCACCGATAATTTTCAAGATTTTTTCAGCTACTGCAAAGGCCCCGCCTGAATGCTCAAGAAATGTTCCGATGATGACACCCGCAATGATTACGATTCCAATGCTGCCAATGGTTCCGCCGAATCCGCCATTGATTGATTTAACAATTTCGCCAAGCGGCATCCGGGCACACAAGCCAAATCCGACAGCGGCAAATAAAAGCGCCAGAAATGGGTGGAAGTGGAATTTGCTCGTCGAGATGACAATAAAAAGCACGCTGATGAGCAGAAGTAAAATCAAAAGCATAAACAGAATCCTTTCACTAATTGCTTTTTAGCTGCATTATTTTTTTGAGCGTCTAACCTCCGTTCTGGCCAACTTCTCGTAGAACTGGATAATACCGCCGTGGTCATCGCCCGCCTTTCCGTCAACTTTCAGTGCCTGCATAATCTCCATTACACCGCTGGCTAAGGGCACGGGCACGCCAATCTCATGGGCAGTGTCCAGCGCGTTCGCCAAATCCTTTATATGCAGCTCAATTCTAAACCCGGGCTTAAAATTACCGTCTAATGCCAGGGGCACTTTGGCATCGAGAACGGTGCTGCCGGCCAGTCCGCCACGAATGGCCTGATAAACCCTTTCCGGGTCAACACCAGCCTTTGTTGCCAGAACCATCGCCTCGGACATTGCAGCAATATTTAATGCTACGATTATCTGATTTGCCAGTTTAGTTGTGTTGCCGCTGCCGATATCGCCAACCAGAACAGCAGAAGCACCCATAACCTTCAAGATTTCTTCAACCTGCTTGAAAACCTCTTTTTTGCCACCAACCATAATCGAAAGTGTTCCATCTTTGGCCTTTGGCTCACCACCACTAACGGGTGCATCGAGCATTTCA
>CAYYFT010000033.1:0-12878 GCA_964471015.1 uncultured Pirellulales bacterium
CTTGGCCGTCGCAATTGCAGTCTCGATGCTTAAAAAAAAGCAAATCAGGAAAATCGTCCTTGCCCGTCCGGCTGTGGAAGCTGGTGAAAAACTTGGCTTCCTGCCCGGCGATATACAGGCAAAAGTAAATCCATATCTTCGACCACTCTTTGACGCTCTCGAAGATATGATGGATTTCGACCAGATGAAGAAATTTATGGAACTGGATATCATCGAAATCATTCCGCTTGCCTTTATGCGCGGCAGAACTCTGAACGAAGCCGTCATCATCTGCGATGAAGCACAAAATACTTCAGCTCTGCAAATGCTGATGGTCTTGACCAGATTGGGCCACGGCTCCAAAATGATAGTAACAGGCGACATAACTCAAATCGACCTAAACACCGGCCAGAAAAGTGGAATGGTAGAAGCCATTGCAACGCTGCGGCGAATCAAAGGTATAGGTTTTACAGAATTAACCCAGAGAGATATTGTACGACACCGGCTGGTTCAAAATATCGTACGGGCCTACAAAAAAAGGACGAAAGCTAAAAGGTAAGGCGACCCCGCCTCTGCGGCAGGGGCGGGGCACTTTTTTCGCCACTTTGTATGATTAGAATAAAGTAAATAAATGTGGTTTTCGAAAAAAACAAGTCCACGACGAAGCCAGGTACGCAAGAAGAAAACTGTCGAGCGACTCTCGCAAATAAGCCGGTTCGCCAACACCGACCGTTTAATCTCGGCCCTAATAGTGTCCCTTTTTGCCGTCTTTTTAATCTTTATTCTCTCATTCGAACTAATCCAGCAAGCTCGCTACCTTGACCTGATACCCAGGGCCGTCATAGTGGTGCTGATTTCTCTTGGCGCATCTTTCTATATCCATCACTACCAAAGTCGAATAATACAAAATCACGCCAGAGCCATAGCACTGGCGGGTCTGTTTATCCTATTGTTAGCCACAACCAAACTTGGCGTGTTATTGGCAAATCAAACCTGGTGGGCCACTGGCACTGCCGTCACGGCAGCCATCATTTTGACAATCGCTTATGACCAGCGTTTTGCCATCGGTATGGGTATATTCTACTGCCTCTTTGCCTATTTCGCCGCAAGACCTCCATCAAATATCAATCTGTTTTTGATAATGGCCGCCGGCACCTTCACCTGCTGTTTTTCCCTGAGAGAAATCCGCACGAGAATGAAACTGCTCGAGGTCAGCACTCTGGCGGCGGTAATAGTGTTCATCACAGCGATATCTCTGGACTTTTTTGTCAGAAACCCCCAGCTGGGTGATATTTTTAACAATGCAGGCTATCATGCAGGCATCACGCTTGTGGTTGGCGTGTTCATTCAAGGTTTGTTGCCGCTCATCGAAAAAATCTTTCGCATAGCGACAAGTATGACGCTGCTGGATTACAGCGATGCGAATCAGCCGCTGCTGAAAAGACTCGTGATGGAAGCGCCCGGCACATTTAGCCATAGTTTGTTAGTGGGCTCTGTCGCCGAAGCCGCCGCCGAGGCAATTGGCTGCAACGGCCTTTTGTGCAGAGTCGGAGCTTACTACCACGATATCGGAAAAATCAACAAGCCCGGCTACTTCGTCGAAAACGAAATGGGTTCCACGAGTCGCCATAAAGAACTCTCACCTGCAATGAGCCAGTTGGTTATCGTAGGCCACGTGAAAGACGGAATAGAAATGGCCAAGGAGTATGGTCTGCCTGCAGTGCTGCGGCAATTTATCGAAACACACCACGGCACGACACTGATTGAATATTTCTACAACGAGGCCAAAAAGAAACACGATGAAAAAGAATCCGAGGGCTCTCCCGGGCCTTCTGAAAGCGAATTTAGATATGCCGGCCCAAAGCCACGAACAAAAGAAGCCGCCATCGTAATGCTGGTCGACGCCGCAGAAGGCGCCGTCAGGTCCCTGACCGAAGTAACCCCAACAAGGATAGAAGCAGTCGTGCACAATATGGCTATGAAACGTTTGCAGGACGGCCAATTCGACGAATGCGATATGTCCCTGCGTGAATTAAGTCAGATAGAGACGAGTATGGCTAAAACCCTTGCAGCACATCATCACGGCCGAGTCGCATATCCAAAACCACCCGATGTGCCGAAGGAACCAATTCCGCAGGGACCCCATTTTGCAAAAGAACCACAAAATGAGAAGCTGCTGAAGAATCAAGAAACAGAAAGCCCGGAAGAAACACAATCTGAACCTGAGCAAACCGAGCAAAAAACCGGCTAAAGATTATGGATTCTGCCAAACAAGACCAGGATATAGTTGTTCAAATCGCTAAAAATTTCGAGAATATAGACTTCTCTCTGCCCAGGCTCAAAAAACTGGTCAAAGTCATCTGCAATCGTTTTAAGCTTTCAAAAGCAACGATTAGTATCGCAATAGTTGACAACACTCAAATCCGCAAAGTAAATAAACAGTTTTTGAATCAGGACCTCCCTACCGATTGTTTAAGTTTCAACTTATCCGATAACGATATAAACTCTGTGAAATCATTCGAGCTTGTTGTCAACGCTGAAATGGCTGTTAAAGAAGCAAGTCTGCGAGGCCACTCAAGCGAAGCGGAATTGGCACTTTACATAACCCACGGCTTGCTGCACAACCTCGGATTCGATGATTCCACACAGGACCAGGCCAGGAAAATGCACGACACCGAAGATGAAATTTTACAACAACTCGGTTATGGTTTGACATATAGCTCATAGTTATCGATTGGCGCTGCGAATTGCGAAATAATAACTGATTGAAAGGGTATTAAGTGAGTTATGTCGGCTGGACTATATTGCTGATTTGCCTTCTCGCCGGCGGCACCTTGTTTTTTTCCGTCAATGCAATCGCTCTGCGAATATTTTCACGCATCAAATTACAGGATGCCTTCAAAGCCACAGGCAAAGAGGACCTCACCGGCAGCCTTGCAAAAAACGCAGAAAAGCTCGTTCTGACCTGCTCTCTATATCGACTTATTTTCAATATGTGTATATTGCTATTGCTGCTGGCTGGTTTTGCATCTGCACGCCAGGGAAGTCCCGCAGTCGGCGATTATCTGGTTACGTTTATTATTGCAGCAGGGATATTTTCGATATTCAGCCTGGCAATTCCTCACGCCTGGGCAAAGTATTCCGGCGAAAAAATCCTGAGCCGAACATACAAACTGCTGATGTTCTTTTCGACCCTCGCTTGGCCGATTCTTTACGTATTTCAATTATATGACGGCCTTGTAAAGCGCCTGGCCGGCGCGGTCGAAACAACACCCGAAGAACAACAGGAAGAATTCCTAAACGGCCTTGAGCAGCACAAAATGGAGGGCATCGTCGACGAAGAAGAGCAGGAGATGATTGAAAACGTGCTGGAGCTAAGCGACAGCACTGCTGATGAAATTATGACCCCCCGCACCAGTTTAGTGGCGGTTGAAGTCAATTCTGATTTGCAAACGATTCTGGAAACCATCAATAACGCAGGTCATACCCGCGTCCCGGTTTATGAAAAAAATATAGACAACATAATCGGATTTATCTACGCCAAGGACCTGCTGGCTGAAATCGGTAAAACGGCAGCGGATTTCAAGCTGCACAGCAAATTGAGAAACGCCTATTTTGTCCCCGAAACAAAACCGCTCAGAACTCTGCTCCACGAATTTCAAAATCAAAAATTGCATATAGCCGTAGTGCTCGATGAATATGGAGGGACAGCCGGTATCGTTACCTTAGAGGATATTCTCGAAGAGCTTGTCGGTGAAATAACCGATGAATACGAAGAAAAACCGCCCGAACCTGTAAAGGAAATAGACCAAAACACTATTGAGGCCGATGCCAGAACATACGTCGACGACCTGAATGACCAGTTTGAATTGAACCTGCCCGAGGACGAAGATTACGATACTATAGGCGGCTTTGTCTTCTCACGTCTGGGCTATATTCCCAAGACCGGCGAGAACTTCGATTACAAAAATCTGAAATTTACCATCAGCTCCGCTGAATCCAGAAGAATAAAACGCATCGTAATCCAGAGGAACGTGAATCGTGATTCGTGATTGGTGAATCGAGCCACGATACACGAACCACGAGACACGAGATATGTTGACCAAGGACGCCGCTATTTGCATACGCGCTACAGATTTCTCCGAAACATCTCAGATTCTAACTCTTTTTACCAGGGCAGCCGGCAAAATCAGCGCCATTGCTAAAGGCTCGAAACGGCCGAAATCAGCCTTCGACGGCCCAGTTGAGGTATTTTCGCACGGCAATATAGTCTATTCGGATTCGACAAGAGAAAAACTGGCAACGCTGACCGAATTCGAGCAGCAGCCCGGCTTCGCTAATTTAGCCGGCAATCTCCTCGCTTTGAACTGCTGCCTCTTCGGTGCGGAGTTGGTGAACAGTTTAACACACGATTACGACCCACATCCGGAACTTTTCGATAGCTTCCTGCAATTCTTAAAGAAAACACGAGAGACGAGTCACGAGACACTCCGCAGGACGCCTAACGGCGGAGAGACGATTTCTTTGTTGATACAGTTTCAATTATCTTTGCTCAAAGAAATCGGCCTTCAGCCGATTCTAAATGCCTGCGCAAACTGCAAAACCCCTTATTGTCATTCCCGCGAAAGCGGGAATCTACTTCAAACATACTTCAGCAGTTCCGCCAATGGCCTGATTTGCAAAAATTGTGAGGCAAGTTTCCCGGACAAAATCAGACTGAGCAAAACGGCAGCAGATTGCTTAGCCAATACTAAATTGCTCGCCGAGACGAACGAAAAAACGCTTAACGAAATCGAAAAGGTTTTAATTCACCACTTCACTGAAATTTTGCACAGACAGCCGAGGATGGCGAAATATATACTTAAAGAATAAAAAAATGGGTTTTTAGAGTAAAAACGAAGGTGGGGGTTTAAAATGGGGAGCTTGGGCGATTTAGAAACATAAAAAACGGAGGTGAGTTTTTTCGTAAAATGGCTTCAAAGGGGGTAACGGCGCGGGTTTAGAGGCAAACGTTTGAAAATATTCGAAAACGTTCGAAAACATTCGAAAATTATGCAGAAACGTTCGAAAAAAGTATAGAAACATACAAAAACTGTCTGGAAATATTCAAAAACTATACAGAAACGTTTGAAAATATTCAAAGAATTCTGCTCAGGTGCCGCGGAGGCTTTTCATCAGCTATAGCTTACCCAAACTAACGGAAGGGGTCGCCGTTAAAATTTTTTTTGAAAAAAATAATTTTTTCTATTGACATGCGCACAATTTGTGTATAAATTGAACATAATGAAGAAAAACTAAGTAGCGGCAGGACACTTTCCTTGGGAGTGGTGTCCTGTGGGCAGGAAAGTGGCCGAAGTGTAGTAGGCCACCAGCCCAAAGGAAAGGATGTTAACTTTCGTTCTTGTGTTAAACAAATGAGCGACCAAGGCGCGCATGGTTTTCACGGCACATGATTGTTTGACGCACAGAACGCACATTGGGGAGTCGTCGATTATGACTACTCTTAGTTGTTATGTGCGTTTGTGTCGTCGGCTCCCCTTTGAGGGAACCGATGAGCATGAACGAAGAATTTGGGAAACGCGGTGATGATAGGCAAGGAAACCATCTCCTTCCGCCCTATTATTTTACAGAACTGCCACAATGCAAATTTTATAAACAGGGGCTTACTGAAGCAAATAAGGGCTGGTTAGAGGCAATCGTTGCTTTAATCAGGAATGCGCGCGGAAAGATATTAGTAGCCGTTGTTGTAGTTTTGGCCTTATGCAAAGTAGCGTGCGAGTTTCTTGAAAAAGGAAACAATGATCTCAGTTATAAATCGATAATCGGCACCCTCTTAGTCGCGTTAATGATTTTAATCGTTGGTCTTATCTCGCTGCGGCGGGTTAAAGATACTGATGGCAAAGAAAAAAGAAAAAAAGATAAAATCGAGCCGGTTGAATCTGGCACTAGCAGAATTAGTCCGGGCCAGAATAGAAGACCTTCAACACGAGACAGGGGCTCAAACCTTGACGGAGGTGGTGAGTAGATCACTTGCGGTTTATGACTTTCTCTGGACCCAGAAAAAAGACGGAGCGAAGTTGCTAATTCAGGACTCCAAAGGAACCCGTGAATTGGTTCTCCTGTGAGTTGAAGATTTCCATAGGATTAGTTTGAGTTATTTTATACCTTCAGTTCGCGATGCGCAAAATCTTCTTTGAAAAATGAAAGTTAGGTCTTATTTATTTTCAACAAACCGTTTAACAAGGAGTATGTATCTTTTTTTGAGCCATAGTCAAACGCAAAATCGCCACGGTTATAAGCATAATAAATGCTTCGCAATACATCTATTGACGAATCAATCAATTTCTTAAGGTCATTCGGCGACATCTCTGCACGTTTAAAAGATTCTTCGCTGTCTAACTTGGCACTTAAGTGAGCAAAATAATTGTTTCTAAGAATCTGTACTTTTTTGAACAACTCTTTAATTCCGTTTAGTCTATTCTTAATTTCTTCCAATTTAGAAGATTGAATCAGATTGTGCTCTTCAATCAACTGGAGCAGTGAGTATATATTGGTTCTCTTATCAGTATTCTTATCTAATGCTTTTGATAAGTTTAGTAGGATGGCTGTGAAATGAGCACTGATGGAAGCACGGAAAAAACCAAGATATCGATTCATAACACTTACATATTTAGGTCTGTCGTCTTTGTTCTTATATATATACCAAATATTGTAATGTTCATTTGCAGCAACAAGTGCATCCTTCACCCTATTCAAATCTTGTTCGAATTTTGCTTTTATTTCTGAGGTGCTCATCGAAAACCAGCAGATTTAATGATTCCCCTCTATTCAAAAAGTTCTGTCTGTTCAGTGGCATCTTTCTTTTTGTGGTATTTGAGGTTCAGGTGTTTGCAGGCCTTTGCGGTGATTTCCCGGCCTCGCTTGGTTCGGCGTAAAAAACCGATTTGCAACAAATACGGCTCAACGACGTCTTCGAGCGTGTCCCGCTCTTCGCCGAGCGTGGCGGCGAGGGCATCGATGCCGGCTGGGCCGCCGTCATAGGTATTGACCAGCGCACGCAGAAAAGCCCTGTCCAATTCATCGAGGCCGAGCGGGTCAATCTGCTCCATCTTCAGGGCGTTTTCGACAATTTTGGCGGTAAGGGAACCTTCGCCTTTTACCTGAGCGTAGTCACGAACCCGCTTTAACAGGCGATTGGCCACACGAGGTGCACCACGAGAACGGCCTGCAATTAATTTCAGCGTCTGGTCTTCGCAGTGCAGGTTTAATAACTTTGCGGACCTTTCGAGAATAGCCGTTAGTTCCTCGGCATTGTAAAACTCCAAATGATACAACATTCCGAACCGGCCTCGAAGCGGGGCGCTGAGAAGTCCAGCGCGGGTCGTAGCACCAACCAAAGTAAAACGCTTGAGCGGGAAATTGATGGTCTTTGCGTGCAGGCCGCTATCGACGGTAAAGTCAACCCTGAATTCCTCCATAGCCGGATAGATAAATTCTTCGACCGGCGTGCTCAACCGATGAATCTCATCAATAAAAAGCACATCGCCGGAGTTTACATTGCTCAAAAGGCCCATTACGTCACCGGCCTTTGCCAGAGCCGGCCCTGATGAGCAGCGAATCCTTGCTCCCATTTCGTTCGCTACGACATTGGCCAGCGTTGTCTTGCCAAGGCCGGGCGGTCCGTAAAATAGAATATGCTCCAGCGGCTCAGACCTTTGCTTGGCAGCGGCTATGGCGATTGCGAGCTTTTCCTTGATGTTATACTGGCCCACGCATTCATCCAAAGACTTAGGTCTGAGCGAGACGTTAAAATTCTCGTCTGCTTCTGTTAGAGATTGGCCGCTTATAACTCTATTTACCACCATCAGACTTCTATTCCCTGTTTTAATCTATACACCAACGGCACAAGTTCTTCTGCCGATTTTATGTCCGGGCGCCTCTGGCAGGCCAGCTCGATAAGCTCCATCGCCTCGGTCCTTTTCTCACCCCAGGCGATGAGAATTTCGAGCGCTTCAGCCTGGAAAGGCTTGAAGCCCCTCTGGGCTGGTCCGGGCAACTCTGCGCCGGCGGCAAAATGCCGGAGCTTGCCGCGCAGTTCGGCGATAATCTGCTGGGCCATTCTTTTTCCGACGCCGTCAAGCGACATCAACATTTTATCATCGCCATCTTCTATCGCCGCCGCTATGGCGGCTATTGGGACACTCAGCGAGCGCAGTCCTTTTTTTATGCCTATACCCTTAACACTGGTAAACTTTGTGAAAAAATCCCTCTCGCCGGTATTCAAAAATCCGACCATCCTCGGCACGAAAGAGCCGCCGCCTGGAGTGCCTTCGAAATACTCCATAGTGCAAAGAGCGATGACGGAATCGATTTTGTCCGCCAAGGCACTTACACAGTAGCCCGGCAGCATTACTTCATAACAAACAGAGCCGACCTCTACCAAGGCGCTGCTACTGTCGAGCTTAACAAGTTTTCCTTCAATCTTCGCTATCATAATTAAAATCAAATATCAAAAATCAAATATCAAATTTACAAATCAAAATTCAAAAATCTTTCGTTTTTAGTTTTTGGTCATAGAGTTCACAGAGATTTTATTTTTTATTGGTGGGCTGAAGCCCACCCTACATTCTGGCCAGATCCCTCGACTTCGTTCGCCTGCGGCGGACTGCGCTCGGGATGACGAGAGGAAGCGAATTTGCGCAGCACATAGCCGCAGCTATGGCATCGGCGACATCGGGCGGCTCCGGCAACTGCGGCAGGTGTAAAATCGTTTGAATCGTCCTCTGCATCTGCTGCTTCGACGCCCGGCCATTACCGGTAAGTGATTTTTTTATGCGCGTGGCACCGAAACTTTTAACTTCGATACCGGCTGCAGCACAGCTTTGTAGTATAACGCCTCTTGCGTGGCCCATCAATATCGCCGTTTTCGGATGCGCATAGTGCGAATACAATTCCTCCACTGCTACAACATCCGGCCTGAGATTTTTCAGAAGCGAGACTATATCCTCAGCTATTCCGTTCAACTTTTCTTCTATAGCTGAAGCAGCGGCCGTACGAAAAACGCCAGCTTCGATTAACTTCTCCCCGTCTCCGCCTGTCTCTAAACAAGCGTATCCACAGACCTGCAAACCCGGGTCGATGCCGAGTATTCTCATTTCCTTCTCCAGGTAGTAGTGCCGTCGCTTTTATCTTCCAGCACAATGCCAACCCTATCCAGGTCGGCACGAACAGCATCAGCCAGCTTGAATTTCTTATTTTTGCGGGCTTCGTTGCGCCGCTCAATAAAATCACTCAGGAATTCCGCTAACGTGATTTGGTCATACCTGTCTTTTACAATACCCAAAACATCCCCGCCCAGCCGGCTAAACAAAACGTCCACTTCATTAAGGGTCTCCACGGTTGTGCTCTGCTCAAGGAGCAGAGCATCTGCCAGCCGAACCAGCTCAAACACAACCGACAATGCAATAGAAGTATTCAAGTCATCATTCATCGCCGTTTCAAATCTCTCTCTCAATTGCTTCAACTGGCCTGTTATTTTCTCGTCGGCTTTACCTTTAGGCGCAGAATTCCACGTTTGTCTCACTTTTATAACCGTATCGCTTACTTTTTTGTAACCGCTCTGTGCCGCAAACAGCGCAGCATCCGAGAAATCCAACGGACTTCGATAGTGACTATTCAAAATCAACTGTCTCACCGCCAATGGGTCATAGGCCCTGGTCAATCTTTCGTGCGCACCTGAAAAGGCCTGTTTCAGCGTAATAAAATTATTCAGGCTCTTTCCCATTTTCTGCCCATCAACGGTAACCATATTATTGTGCAGCCAATATCGAACGAACTGCACTCCATTGGCCGCCTCCGACTGTGCAATTTCACATTCGTGATGGGGGAACTGGTTCTCTATTCCACCGCCGTGAATATCAAACGGCTGTCCCAGATACTTTGTGCTCATCACCGAGCACTCCAGATGCCAGCCAGGGAAACCCATACCCCAGGGACTGGGCCACTGCATAATATGGTTCGGCTCGGCCTTTTTCCAAAGGGCAAAATCGGCAGGGTGTTTTTTGTCAGGCGAGACTTCGACACGTGCGCCCGCCTGCATTCCTTCGATATTTCTGCCGGACAATTTCCCGTAGTCGTTGAATTTGGAGATATCGAAATACACCGAGCCATTGACCTCGTAGGCGAAACCTTTTTCCAAAAGTGTCTTTACCAGCTCTATCTGCTCGATTATATGGCCACTGGCCCGTGGGCTTATGTCCGGCCTGACACAGTTCAACCTGTCCATATCCTCAAAGTAGCTGCGTGTATAACTTTCGGCCAGCGCCATTGGATGAATCTTTTCTTTTTTTGCCGCCTCGGCAATTTTATCTTCACCTTCATCAGCATCGTCGGTCAAATGCCCCACATCGGTTATGTTTTGCACATAGGTGACATCAAAACCGAGATAGCGAAGGTATCGAACCAGAACATCAAAGCTTACATAACTTTTCGCATGCCCCAAATGTGCGTGGCCATATACGGTCGGCCCGCAGACATAGATTCCGACGCTGCCTTTTTTCTGCGGCTTAAATTCCTCTTTGTTTCTCGTCAAGCTGTTATAGAGCTTCAACTCCATCTGCAAACACTTTCAGTAAACTCTTATCCTTTACAATGTTCTTCTGAATTTCTTTTTCAAAAGGACTATCGCCGTTGCTGCTATTGCGTCGCCGGTTCCTACATCACCAAATCCCTCGTTTGTTTTTGCCTTGACGTTCACCGTGGCAAAATCGATTCCCAAAAGCTCCGCAACGCATCTTTTCATTTGCCCTTTGAACGGCTCCAGTCGCGGCTGTTCAGCGTGTATTATCAAATCAACATTGGCTATTTCCCACATCTTTTCTTCGAGCTGCTCCTTCACAATAACCAAAAGTTCTTTACTGTCCGTATCCTTCCACTTCGGGTCATCATCGGGAAACAATGTCCCTATATCACCCATCGCGGCTGCACCCAGGAGAGCATCAATAACAGCATGCAAAGCCACATCACCATCGCTGTGACCGGCCAACCCAGACGGGTGAGGCACGTGAACGCCGCACAGCATAAGCTTTCGGCCGGTAACTAACCCGTGAATATCGGTGCCGATTCCACTTCGATATTCAGGCTTAGGTCGCTCAATCACAATATCCCCTTTGTGCTCGGCACATCCGTGCCGACAATTTTGACCGCTTCGGCAAGGGCCTGACCTAATCCTTTGAAAATTGCCTCGGCTATGTGATGGCTGTTTGTGCCATAAGGCACGTTTATATGCAGATTAAACCTGCCTGTATTCGAAAAACTCCGCAGCATTTCTTCCAGACACTCGACGTCAAAATCGCCGATTTTATCTGTTCGATAGCCCACGTTATATACACAACTGCTCCTGCCGGACAAATCTATAGAGACATTGGCTATAGTCTCTTCCATCGGCACGGAACTATGACCATATCTGGCGATACCCTTCTTGTCACCAAGGGCCTTGACCAGACATTCGCCTAAGCATATCGCTATATCTTCAACCGTATGGTGCGCATCGACATTCAAATCACCTTCGGCGCGGAGCACTAAGTCGATTTTGCCGTGCTTGCTCAGATGCGCGAGCATATGGTCTAAAAAGCCGATGCCGGTATCAATCTCATATTTACCGACACCATCCAGATTAAGTTCCAAACTCACGTCGGTCTCTTTCGTCTTCCTGTGAACTTTAGCGGTTCTCTCTTCCATAAGAATACCCTTAATTGGTAACTGGTAATTATTTAACCATTTAACCAATCACCATTTAACTAAATTCTGATAAAATTTCTTTCAAAGCCGAAAGTAGTCTATCATTTTGCTCGGCTGTGCCAACAGTAATTCTCAGTTTATCCTTAAGCTGCGGGTAAGCAAAATATCTGACGAAGATATTTCGCTGTGTCAATTTTTCATAAACTTCAACCGCCTTGCCGTTTCTGCACTTCGCCAGGATGAAGTTCGAGCTGCTGTCGGGGACATCGAAGCCGAGGCCTCTTAGCTGCCCGGTCAGTCTTGTGCGTTCGGCTTTTACTTTTTCGACCGACTTCTGGAAATAGTCCTGGTCCCGAACAGCAGCAGTGGCAACGGCGACAGCAACTGCATCGACATTGTAAGAATCCTTAACCTTGGCAAGGCCGGCTATTAAATCCGGCTGGGCAATTGCATATCCAAATCGAATTCCAGCAAGTGAATACCCTTTGCTCATCGACCGAAGTATAATTACATTATCGAAATTTTTAACCAGAGCTGTGCAGTTTTTCTCTGCAAAATCCACGTACGCCTCATCAATCAATAATGCGCCGCCGGCTTCATCAGCTAATGAAGCCAGCTCATCAACATTTATAAAGCTGCCGCTCGGTGCATTCGGATTGCAGACAATCGTTAAGCTGGCGGCACTTGCCGCTAATTTGGCCGGCAGATTAAATTCACCATCAAACGGAACTTCTATTGCTTTGCAATTTTGCAGCTCAGCCAGCACCGGATAAAGCGAATAAGTCGGGACCGGATAGGCGACAGGACGATTCTCGTCACAAAATGCCTGAAAAGCTATTCTCAGTAACTCATCTCCGCCGTTGCAGCACATAATATAATCGGGGCCAATGCCGTTAACCTCCGCAGCCGCCTCTCGAAAGGCGCTTCCCATCGGGTCAGGGTAGCGGCGAAGCTGCTCGGGGCTTATTTCAGATAAGACCTTCATCACATTCAGCGAGGGCGGATAGGGATTCTCATTGGTGTTGAGCTTTACCACATCGGTTTCCGCAGGCTGAAAGCCCGGCTCATACCCTTTTGCTTTTTCAATGTTTTTCCGAAAATAGCTCATATCGGCTCCGAAACAAAACTTCCATACAGGATTATACGGATATTGGGCCGGA
>CAYYFT010000034.1:0-10756 GCA_964471015.1 uncultured Pirellulales bacterium
TAATTGAACTTATGGCACTTGGTTATCCGGCGGATGAGGCGAAAAAGCCGCAACGCGAGTCGATAGAAAAAGTAGTCTGTTATGATAAGTGGGAGTTTTAAGCTGTTGTAAGCTCTTATTTTATAAAGACTTAGGGGACGTAGTGTAACGGGAGCACACCGCGGTCGCATCGCGGAAATGAGGGTTCGATTCCCTTCGTCTCCAGTCTTCGTTCGGGGGGAAATTGCTGACCAACGGCGATAGTTTTTGATCTTGTGGTTTTTGGTTGCGCGGTAGAGCTGGTGAGGTTAAAGTTTTGAGGGAGGGGATATGAACAATAGTCAGGCAGGAAGACAGCAGTAAATGCTAATAAGACTCTTGGTTGTTTTGTTTTTTCTGACAGTTAGCCCGGCTGTTTGGGGTGGTGAAGCTGCGCGCGAAGTTCCGGTTAGCGGTGAGGCGGTGCGTGAGCTTGCGAGCATTGATAATCTGATGGTCAAGTTTATGAGAGAGAACCGTGTTCCGGGCGGGTCTGTATCGATAATGCGCAACGGCAAACTAATATATTCGCGAGGATTCGGCTTCGCGGATATGGAGAAACAGATACCTATAGAACCGTATCATCTCTTCCGAATAGCCAGCATTACTAAACCGATTATCGCCATAGGGATTCTCCAATTGGCTGAAAGAGGAAAGCTAAAGCTGACAGATACGGTTTACGAGACGCTGGACTTTAAGCCTTATGTAAAGGAGGGTGAGAAGCTCGACGAGCGGCTGCGCCAGGTTACAATCGAGGACCTTCTGCATCATCGCGGCGGATGGCGCGCCAAAGATGAGTTCAGCTATGGAAATATAGGCAAGGCGATTGGAATCAAGTATGCCTATCCAAAGGACGTAGTAAGATACATGATGGGGCGAAGACTCGATTTTAATCCGGGAGAAGAGATGTCTTACTTGAACGAGGGGTATGTTATGCTCGGCAGAGTCATCGAAGAGGTCTCAGGTGAGAGTTACGAGAAGTACATCAAGCGAAATGTTCTGGCTCCTGTAGAGATAAGTGATATGGAATTAGCCAGGACGAAGAAGAAGGACTTGGCAGCGAAAGAAGTGAAATACTACAGCCACGAATACAATCCTTATACCTTTAATTGTTTCGAAGGCAGGTATATGTGGATAGCCACAGCAGCGGACCTTGCGAAATTGGCTAAGGATTTCGATAACCCATTGCGGAGTCGTATTCTGACCGCCAAGAGCGTTGAGAGGATGTTTGCTCCTCATCCTGCAGAGCATAAACGTAAAGGGAAGAAATATTACGGTTGCGGCTGGGAAGTACTTGTGAGAAAAGATGGTAAACAGAGGACATGGCATACCGGCGGGATGCCCGGGACCAATGGTATAGTTGTTCGCCGGGGCGATGGTGTTAACTGGGTCATTCTGTTCAACAGTAAAAAGAATCATAACGGCAAGAAGCTCGTCAAGCTGCTAATCGACCCATTCGACAAGAGACTGAATAAAATCGAAGTATGGCCACAAACCCAATAAGTTGGCGGCAGAGTAGGCCTAAACATTTTTTTCGAGAAGTGCTGGTGGGAAAATCAGTCAAAAGCGCAGGGGGGTTGTGAGTAAAAATCCATTTTTTCATAATTTTTTACTTCTCTCCATATAACCATTTACAATCCTTTAGCTCACAAAAAACCCACTATTTTAGTATCATTTGCGCACATCCGCCCAACTAAGGGGAACGTCTGTGCTTCACGAGATACGAACAATGAACTCCGATCAATCAAAATAAACAAATTATGCAAAACAAACCCAATTTCAAATTGCCGCGATTTGTTTGCAACGACAATTCGCAGGTCAGATCCCTCCACTCGGCCTTCGGCCTGGCCATCTTTGCAGCCAGTATTATTCTATTTTTTGCTTAGGCTTAAAATCAGGACAACTTTTTCCATAATTAACGAAATTCCTTCAATAATCAAAACTAAGGACGCAGGATTAAGGAGGAAGAATTTCCTGCGTCCTCGTAGATATAGACCGTCCCCTTATTTCTGTCTTGGTTTACAAAGCGAATCTGAAGGGCAAAATGTTGATAAAAAAATGGATTTCTTAACTTAAGGTCGCTAAATCCGGCGTTTAATCAGGCAATAACTTTCTCTATCTGCCATTTACTAACCTCCTACTCCTTGTCAATAAGCGGTGTATCAAGTATAATGGTTAGACTCCAATCAACGCCATTTTTGGGAGTATAGCCAAAGTGCCTGTGGTGAGGGTAAAGAAAGAATCTGTGCCGCCGGCCAATGTTGCCCGGGCGGCAGAAGTCTTTTCCAAATATGGGAAATTTATTTTTGCGGTTATTCGCTACCAGGTTAAAAATGATGCCCAAGCGGATGATTTGTTCCAAGATTTCTTCCTTTCTCTTGTTTCCAAGCCCCTCCCTGAAGGCATCCAGAATGTCAAAGGCTATCTCTACAAGGCGATAACCAATGACATTGTTGACGCCACTCGTCGGGTAGAGAATTACAAAGCTCGAATGAACAAATATGCCGAATGTCTTAATTATTCTGTCAACAAAAACAGCCCGGAAAACGCCTTAATCGAAAAGGAGCAAACAAATAAAATGTTCAGACTCCTCGAGGGGCGGTTGCGACGTAGCGAAGCTCGGGCGATTACCTTGCGGTACAGGAATAGCTATAATATCAAAGAGGTAGCAGAGAAAATGCGTGTGAATAACAGAACCGTCAGCAGATATATCTCCGCAGGGTTAAGTAAGATCCGTCAGTTTTTAACATTAAAACAAGGTGATTAGAATGATCGCTCACAACCCTAAATCGTTATGCAGAGAGGCGGAATTATACTACTATGACTTTCTCTGTGACGAAAGCCGCGTATTTATTCCAGAATCTATCGTTAATCACATTGAGCAGTGCCAACGTTGCCTGGGACAGATAAAACAACTTGAAACGACGTTATCACAAGCCGATGGTCTTGAATCGGAACAGGAACAAGTTAGCTCTGCCATTACCACCATGCTGAAACTTCACTTTGCCTATATTGGCGAGTCTGTAACTTGCAATATTGTAAAGCCTTTTCTACCAACTCTATTAGACCGGGTCTTAGGGGTGCGTATACCAACGCCAATAGTAACACATATGCGTGATTGTCAACAGTGTTCTGAAGATTTAGATATAATTCGAGGCCTAAAACTCAGCCGTAAACAGTTATGCCGGTTAAGCCAGCTATTTGCAGATAAACCCGCGAGGAGTAATGTTAGCTGCATAGAGGCCCAAAATGCCATCCCATTGGTTGTGTCAATGGTTTTTAGTGAAATCAATTCAGAGGTCTTGAAACACTTATGTACGTGTCCTACCTGTCGAAGGCTGGTTTACAAAGAACGACAAAAACTCTATAACAGTTTGCCAGAGTACACCCCATCTGTGGAGTTTCCCTGTGAGTCAGTTTCGGCAAGTAGCTTTTTTGATTATGTCGTGCCGTACGGAATTGATCCAGCCAATGACCAGTATGTGAAATTCCGTGAATCGTTCGCCTCACATGTAACTAATTGCCCAAGTTGTCTGTATAGGATGCAGCAACTACACCAAACCGTTTACGGTATTGCCGAAAGGGCTGAATCTGACGTCGTTACAATACACCATATAGATGAATCTGCTAAGGTTGAAGCAGCCAGTGAATCTGATGATATTTATGCTGGTTTTCCTATAAGGGTAGAAACAGCAAATCGTGAAGATGTGGTAAACGCCAGAGGAGCAGCTTCAATCATCGATTTTGGCACCGCCCTAAGACGGAAAATCTCAGCAGAGAAACTAAAGCCTTTGCTCAAAACTGCCATCCCAGCCGCGGCAATTATATTGATAGCAGCTGTATTAGTCTTCAATATACCAGCTGCCAAAGCAGTTACACTGGAAAAAATCTACGATGCTATCGAAAAAGTTAGAAATGCCTATGTTGCAAGTTTTATGCCCTACGAGAAAGAACCTGTACAGGAATTGTGGATATCGAGGACAATGAATATATATATGGCCAAAACTGCAGAACAATGCTTTTTGTGGGATATTGTCAATGGTGTAGCAAAGATAAAATATTTGGATATCGGCACAGCCGAGACAACTCACTTAACCGCTGAGAACATTGCTGATATCGAGAAAAAAATTAGCGGCCCTTTGGGCCTAATGCCCTTTTATAATATATCCAGCATCCCAGAAGGCGCCGGTTGGAATCGTGTAGCTGATAAAGATTTAGAAGCTGCTACCAAAGGTATTGAAATATATGATTTGACATGGCCCGAAAGAGCTTACGACGGTTCTGCCATCTCCAAGAAATGGCGGTTTTTTGTAAACATCAAAGGAAATCTTCCCCAAAAAATCGAAATTTATCAAATGTTGCCCACCAATACCGAATATATTTTGATGTTGTTGATGACGGTTGAATATCTAAGCGACAGTGAAATACAGGGAGTTGTTAAAGAGGCACCTTTTTAGGACAGCAGCATTTCATTTCGGCACCCAAAGGGGACTTTGATTTCTATAGCCGTCGTCTATCTTCTCAACAAACAAATCATCTGCCTTTTCCTGACTGACATGACCATCTACAAATCCGACGTTGACTGTTTTGTTGGGATGTCGGCCATATGCAGCATCATACTCTTGGCCAGGCCATAAATCTCTCTCCTTGTTAATCCAGAGGCCTGGTATATAAGCGGTATCTTCGATTATGGTGTTACCGAGAACAGTAGGAGGCTCATCCGTTGCATGCCACCAGTTTATTACAGCATAGCCACTGTCAACAATTAGCAAAGTTTCGACGGGTCTCGATATATCACTACTGCGTAAAGGCGTTCCAATAAATTCAGCGTGGCTGAGTTTGCCCTGCGAGCTCTTGCATATAGACTGGTTCACACCGTAATTGCCGCAGAGGATATTATTTTTGAGCTTAGGATTTCTTAGCCGTTTGGACGGGCACCGAACTGCTGTGCTTCTGCTATCGGACTTTTTATAGAATCCTTCTATATAGTTGAACCACCACCATCCTCTTTTATCATAGCCCGAACCTCCGGGATAACCCCCTGGGGGTTTAACAGGATTGCCATTAGCGTCACGTTTAACACAAAAACCATAAGGGAGGATTTGATTTTCCGTTTCGTAACTAAACAGGCCGAATAGCAGCTGCTTGATATTCGAACCGCAAAGGATAGCTTCTGCCTGTTGTCTGGAACTTCGCAGTACTGGAAATAATATAGCCATAAGTAACGCAATTATCGTAATGACTACGAGCAATTCGATGAGTGTAAAACAGGGACGTCTCATAATCCTGTATTCTATGGGCGCTTTTACGATAAGTCAACATACGCACCTCTCAATAAAGAAAACAGGCAGGACCCCTTCGTCGTCCTGCCTGCCCTACTTTCGGTTATCTCAATGAAGCAGCTAATAACACGCCCTCATATAATAAATTGTCCATTCATCTGTTACGTCACAATTGTTAATGTCGTGAGGGTCTTGTATACAGGGAGACTTCTCACATCTGATCATCTTGGATTGGGAGCAGCTTCCGCTCTCGGCAACTCCACAGCCCCACCGTTCGTAGAACGCCCTGTAAACGCCTCCGCATAGTTCAGCGACATAGTCGCAGAATATTATATTATATTCCTGACGCAGCACGTTGCATTGATAGCCGGAGGCACCGATTATTGTTTCAAGCTGCCGATTATCGATTTCTGTAAACTCACCTGCAATAGGGCTGTTGGAAATCAAGAGAGCTGTATCCTCGGTCCAGTCCATTCCAAAGAAATCAATATCCGTGCGATAGTAGAATTTATTACTGGCCAAATCTATCGTCCAGACATACTTATCATCAATTGCTTCAAGAGCAACGAAATGTTTTTTACCAGGTATATGCAGTATTACCTCACAATCTTCCAGGCTTCTGAGAGTATCGATATCGGTCTCAACAGCCTGGCAGTAAAGGCCCAAACGCTGCACAAATTGCTTCATTTGATAAAGATTTGTGGTTTTGTCCGGCTCACTTACCAATCGAGCAAGTTCTCGGTCGGTAACATCCTTGCCTAATCGGCCAATGGCATACTTCAGCGCTGCTGTTGCGCAGTTTTGTGGCTGTGAGCCCTCTGTCGCTACGTATGCCAGTCTGTCAACTAAGAGCTGCTCTGTATCGACCGATTCCGAGTATTGATACATTGCGGATTTATCGCTAACGGGCGAAAAATACTCTATCAGTGCATTATTTTCATAGCTAACCTCAAAATTATCAGCTTCGGGAACATTTTCATCTATACTGGTAATATTCCATAAATCGCGGGCCAATAGCCTGTTTGACTTGGCTTCGTATCGCTCCAGCAACATGGTAAATGGAACCCAGCCGCCGCCTATTAATTGGTAATCACTGTAGTTTTTGGACATAACCACATCGCCGTGCCCAACTATTAAACAGGATATTACGGCGTAATCTTTTTGTGGGTCCATCACAAATGCCATTTGCGAGCCGTCGGGATTGTCGAGTGTCAGGTGTATTTGCCTTTGGCCTCCGATATATTTTTCAACAGCGGATGACTCCGCGACAGAAAGGTTCTCATACGTGTAATAGCCATATCCCCAGGGAATGATGCCTGCGGTTAATGGGCCATTGACAGCGTACGGCTTACTGCCCGTTGTATCAACGATTGCGTGATTGCCGGGCAGATAATAAGTGGTATATTTTTCGCCATCCCAGGCGAATATTCGTCTGGCGTTCCAGTCCAAGTCGAATTGGTCGGTCATAAAATTACCTTCCAAATCCTTGCTTGGCCTCACTGAATCCGTGCGTGAGTCTACGTTGATTTCCCAGTAGAATCTGTCTCCGTCAAATCTTACTGTAACGGTTGAGTTCATTGTATATTCGTTGGACAATTCATAACGAGTATTAAATGGTATCGCATTGAGTTTCATCTTTTGCAGATTTTTGGTTAATTCCCGCTTATCCAGCTTACTTTGATACTTTCTAATCTTTTCCTTGATTTTCCTGTTGATTTTCCTCAGGTCTGTTGTTTCAGCCGCCCCGTATTCTTCGCGCCTTGCTTCGATGGTCCCCGCTGCTATCCACGTCTTTCTTGGTTGGTCTGTTAGCTTTTGAAAGATTTGCAAGACCTCCTCCTTCTCCAGCTGTCTATCTGCAAAAGCGACCCTGCTGGCGCACAATAGAAAGACCACTATTGGCGCAAAATTCCTTATTTTCATAATTGCCTCCTTCCAAGTTAAGGTGATAAAACTTGTTTAAAAACGATGCTATTGTTATCGGCAAGATTACCGAGCACCTTTCTATCTTTTGTGGCGATTTTGAATTGGAAAATGTGGATTGTTTTCTGCCAGGTTTCCCAAAACGAGCTTACAAAAGCAGATATTTAGGTGCAACGCTATCCCGTTACCGCTATGGGTTAAACCCTACCAACGGATACTCTGCCCCCGTTACGCGATATGGATGCGATTTGCAGGATGCCCCCAACAGGCAGTGACATACCTAAGCGGGTCCTGTTATTCGGTCTTTTCAAGCCAATATTCACAAAACAGCCTCAGGTCGTTGGCATCGACTTTGCCGTTCGTATCGAGGTCTGCCCCTTCACATTGATTTTGCTCGTTACAATCCGTCACCTGCCAGTATGAGGCAAGCACTGCAAAATCGGCAAAGTTGACTATGGTATCATCATTGAAGTCACGTGTGCGAACATGGTGAAATGGGATAATTTCAACCGGGTCGAAGTCGTTTACGTCGTAATCATAGAATATTACGTTGCAATCTCCTATATCTATGGCCTCATAATCGATAATATACCAGTCGCCGGCGTTTGGACCGTCAACATAGCCCAACTCGAATCCTATACCGGGGAAAAATGTTTCCCACACGGTAGCCCACTCACCGGCATCAGGCAAACAAGACCCCGGACACTCACCAAATTCACAGTCCCTGCCGTGTAATTCGCCTCGCTCTTGCATATCTTCTCCTTCGATAACCAGCGCACCGCCGGCAAACCAATCCTCAGCGACATCCGAATACACAACAATGCTAAGCTTGGTACCAACCATGATGTCTTGATACTCAAAGGGGGTATTACCGTCAGTCAGGCATACTCTTGTTGAAACCTCCCCTAAAGCCGGTGAGGTCATAGAAAAAAATACCAGCAAAATTGTTATTTTTTTCATAATTTTTGCTCCACAAATAAAGACGTTATTTAGACCGGCAGCGCAGAATGTAAGAATCCCGCCGTTGGGAAGCTAAAATGCCTTTTATTGCCATCTATGGTCTTCCTCCGGTTTGTTCTGCACTATGCTATACGGCTCGGTGGCGCAAGTCAAGAAAAAAATCTACATTCGAGTTCTCAAATTCGCCTTCAACATAAGTGGTGTTTTGTAGGTTTCAATGTGTCAGAGATATGTGTTCTTAGAGTCGTTGCAGTCACAAAAGTCACAATCAGGAAAGGTCTTATGAAACGAAGTAGAGTTAGCAGAATGATCCAGATTTTGACCGCATTGCAGTCAGGCCGAAATAACCGGATTGATGATTTGGCACAAATGTGCATGCTAAGTAAGCGAACAATTTTTCGCGACCTGAGGGAATTAAAGGAAACCGGCATACCGTGCCGCTATGATACAAAGACTGGCACTTATTCTACAGGTCCGGGTTTTTTCCTGCCTCCTATCAATCTGAACCGCGAAGAAGCAATGGGCTTGCTTTTGCTTGTCCTCAAGGCAATAAGTCGCATACAGATACCATTCAAAAAGGAAACCTTGCTCGGAGCAATGAAATTGGAAAACAACCTCCCTGGTGAAGTAAGGCAATATTGTAACGCTATTCTTAGAAACATCTCCATAAAAGCTGACCAGCAGGTAAAAATAGATTCGCTCGATAAGATATTCAAGCAGTTGGAGGATGCCATATTGAAAAAACAAGTCGTACACATGTCTTACTATTTGCCTCATGAAAAGAAAACCATAGCGATTGATCTGAACTCCTATCATTTGATCTATAATGACTATACATGGTACGTGTTAGGCAAATCAAGCTTTCACAAAGGGACCCGAGCTTTCAGGCTTAACCGTATAAAAGAATTAAACAAACTGGACAAATATTTCGTTGAGGACGAGAAATTTGACATCAACGAGTATCTTGGCAGAGCCTGGTCATTGATTCCAGAGGGCAAGCTTTATCATGTCAAACTCCGGTTTCTGCCGGAAGTGGCCCATAATGTCGCCGAAGTTAAATGGCATCGTACACAAAAAGTTACTTTTGAGGATGATGGTTCTGCAATTGTTCAATTCCGCGTTGATGGGCTCAATGAGATAACGTGGTGGATACTTGGCTATGGTGATAGGGTGCAGGTGCTTGCTCCTCCAGTTCTGCGGCAAAGAATCGTCCAAATAGCCCAAAAAATGGTGAGAATCAACCAGCAGGAATTGCCTCTCACGTAATGCCAACTACCTCGGCTCCTGAGTTCGGCAAAGATGAACATTCAAAAGTGGCCGAAACATATTTACCTTTGTTAGAGATGTCACAGGCCTTGATTTGAAAACCTTTTAGCCAAAGAGAGAGAACAATCCGCTCAGATGCCGCGGGGGCTTTTAGTCAAAGGATGAGAGGATTATCTTCAAAGCGTTCTGGCGAGGCACGAATTAGTCGTTAGTGAATGGTGAATATGCTCTGTTGAAAAGGGTTCAGAATGTCATTTCCGCCGATAGGCGTCCTGTGGAGAGCGAGCCGCAGGCAAGTCGAGAAATCTGTTTTTGAATAGATTTCTCCACTTCGTCTCGACTTGTCGAGACTCCGGTCGAAATGACAGTGGGGGTTTTCAACAAAGCATGGTGAATAGTGAAGCGTGGGGCTAAATACTTCGTTGGCAAAAGCAGTGTTTTTGGGTCGAAAATGGGGATATTTAGAAAAATTCAAGAATGAAAAAGAAGTCAGCCGATGTAGCAGTGGCGTCGGCCATTCGAGGCAACCGAAGATTAAAAAAGGGTGGCTCTGTTGCAGATGACCTATCGGTCATAATTGGCTTAACTTTATACTGCCCACTTTCGGTATGACACACACAAGGCAGAGCGAAATGCGGGCATAAGAAGCGGGAGCTAACAGCAATAAAGGAAAGAGCCACATAAACGAAGGGAGAGTGTAAAAAGCTCTCCCATTTTTCTTTTTCAGTTTCGCTAATTTCCCTATTTTCCCCGGATAAATGACTTGCGAAAAGGGGCTGTTTAGCTGAAGATGAATATGATAGAATCTGGACTTCTGTTCCCTTGGGGACAAGTTCCGCAGGAATGACAGATGTGAGCAGAAAAGGTAAATAAAAATGACAGAAGTGCCGCCAATTTTGTTGTCAGCGATTATCTGCGAGAGAGTTATCTTCGATAAAATCACCGGTATGCCGAGTATTATAAATATTATCCAAAATATCAATGCGCCAAAGTACCCGGTCCGGTATCCTTCGCTTGTTTTCTTCTGCGAATTAACAAACGGGCACGGCAGGACAAAGACAACAATAAGACTCGTTGAGGAACAGGGCCCTGAGGGGCAGGAAGAGAAAGTTATATTCGAGCAAAAAGGAACGGCTGAATTTAAGAACGTTAAACAAGTTGTCAGCCTGGCACTGAACCTGCAGGGCACAGTCTTTTCTCGGGAAGGCGAGTATCGTTTTCAGCTATTCGCTGAGGACTATCTGTTGGGAGAAAGACGGATTGTCTGCAGAAAGGTTACGCTGCCGTCCAAAGGCGGCGGGGAAAAG